>CALZIO010000005.1 GCA_945787785.1 uncultured Chromatiaceae bacterium | reverse complement strand
CGAAGGCCTTCTTCACACACGCGGCATTGCTGGATCAGGCTTTCGCCCATTGTCCAATATTCCCCACTGCTGCCTCCCGTAGGAGTCTGGGCCGTGTCTCAGTCCCAGTGTGGCTGATCATTCTCTCAAACCAGCTACGGATCGTCGCCTTGGTAGGCCTTTACCCCACCAACTAGCTAATCCGACGCGAGCTCATCCAATAGTGGCCGAAGCCTTTCCCCCGTAGGGCGTATGCGGTATTAGCTTGAGTTTCCTCAAGTTGTCCCCCGCTACTGGGCAGATTCTCACGCGTTACTCACCCGTCCGCCACTCGTCAGCGCCTAGCAAGCTAGGCCTGTTACCGTTCGACTTGCATGTGTTAAGCATGCCGCTAGCGTTCAATCTGAGCCAGGATCAAACTCTTCAGTTTAAAGTTTGATAGCTGCTTATGGCAGCCAATCTCTTTAATGAAGAGCATCCTCTGTTAAAACGTATAAGTATTAACGTTGGTTACTCTACATTGATTTTTTGTCGAAACAATCTATCAACGCGAGCACCCACACAAATTGCTTAATTCATCGAGTTTTTAAAGAGCAGTCAGCGCCTTGTTCCGGCCTGACAGAGAAGCGAGATTCTAACACGCTTTCTCTATCTGTCAACAACATTAAATTGTTGAGCTTACTTGGCTTGAAGCGGCCATTTTTGACCCGTCCCTCAACCAAGGAGAGCGGTATTATACTCACCGTTCTCCGCGAGTCAACATCAAGATAACATTTTGTTTTTAAAGACGTTTTGTTCGACTATTGCCACATCGAGCTGCGAAATTATACGCACCAAATTCAGCTAGTCAAGCCCTCTTGAAACATTTTCTTTCGCACTTCTTCTCTTGGCTGATCACCAAGCGAGCGGCGAATTATACGCACTAACATTCCAAGGTCAAGAGGATTTTTGAAATCCATTCATCTTTAAGTTACACCGCAACAAAATCAACAACTATTCGGCGATTATCAGGCTCAGCAAGCATTGCGTTCAGCTGCTTGTTACGGCTTACGTGGAAAATTCTTAACACTAATTGGCCGGATAGCTTTCAATACATATCCTCCAGCACTTTCCTATTCCACGCCGCTCAACTAATAGCACAGCAAGAAGATTTCGACTCACTGCTTTATTTAACTGTTATACGCGCAAACTGGCGTTTTCCAACTTGGAACACATTAGTCGTGCCTGAGGCAATCTCCAGAGCGCGATCCTCTATCTTTTCACCCTCTATTTTCACCGCACCTTGTTTGATCATTCGCAGCGCTTCTGAAGTACTAGAAGTCAACCCCGCCTCTTTCAGTAGGTTGGCAATTGCTAATTTACCGCCCTCAGATACCAATTCCATTTCTGGCATATCATCTGGCATCGCTCCCTTTTGAAAACGCGCGATAAAATTTTCCTGCGCTTTTTTTGCCGCGGCCTGATCATGGAAACGCGCAATGATCTCATCCGCCAGCTGGAATTTCACATCTCTGGGATTCATTCCTTCTGCCACCTGTTTTTGCAGACTCACAATATCTGCCCAAGGGCGAAAACTAAGCAATTCAAAGTAACGCCACATCAAATCATCAGAAATGGACATGAGCTTGCCAAACATTTCGTCAGGAGATTCATGGATACCAATATAGTTATTCAACGATTTGGACATCTTCTGCACCCCGTCCAGGCCTTCGAGAATGGGCATTGTCAGGACACATTGAGGTTTTTGACCATAAACTTCTTGCAACTGCCGCCCAACTAACAGGTTGAATTTTTGATCAGTTCCGCCCATTTCGACATCGGCTTTCATGGCCACCGAGTCATAACCCTGTACTAATGGATAGAGAAATTCGTGTATGGCGATTGGCTGCCCACCCGTATAGCGCTTATTGAAATCATCCCGTTCTAGCATACGCGCCACGGTATGCTTTGCCGCCAACTGAATCAGATCAGCCGCACTCATTTCTCCCATCCAGCTGGAATTAAACATCACCAGAGTTTTTTCAGGATCGAGAATTTTATATATCTGGTGCTCATAGGTGCGCGCATTCTCGATCACTTCATCCCGTGTCAACGGTTTGCGGGTAACATTCTTGCCTGTCGGATCACCTATCATTCCCGTGAAGTCACCGATCAGGAACATCACCTCATGGCCCAAGTCCTGAAACTGCCTCAGCTTATTGATCAACACTGTATGGCCAAGATGCAGATCAGGCGCGGTAGGATCGAACCCTGCCTTAACCCGCAATGGCCGCCCCTCTTTGAGGCGCTCGACCAATTCCTCTTCTCGAAGGATCTCATCCGCGCCGCGCTTAATCTGCTCCAGCTGTTCTGCTACCGCAATCATCATCAACCTCTAAAATACTAAAATTCCAGCTCTGGCCCTGGAAGGCAAAAGGCGCATTATAAAGGGGAACACTCCGATTACTTCGACTAATTCAACATTTTTTCATTGACGGGATTACAAAGTGGCGCTAACGTTCTAAAATGTAGGCCATTTTATGTGTGCCAATCGGGGTTTCGAACAAAATATGCTTCAACAAGGACGACAAAGTGCCGAAATCTATTAATAAGATGATCGGTAAAAACCTACATTGGCTGCTTGTTCTCGGAGGAACGGCAATAATTGGGGCTGCATTTGGCTTACTGCCTGACGATGCAGACGCAATGCGTACACCCAAATCTGCAGCCCAGGAAATCGTAATTGACACAGATGCAGCGCCAGCTGCTCTTGAAATACCAACTCGTGCCGTCACCGAGACTATCACCGCCCCCCCTGAACCACCCGGCAAGTGGCATAAAACAACGGTTAAATCGGGCGACAATCTTTCACTGATGTTTGCACGTAACGATCTAAGTCCTCAGGAATTATATAAAGTTACCTCGAACGAAACTGCCGCCAAACAGTTAAAACGCCTCTATCCAGGCGATGAAATCAAACTACGCATCAACGAAAACACATTGACTGAGCTCAGCTATGAATTTGACCTTGGTCGCAGCCTGCATATGCTCCGTATCGGCGACACATTTGAGGCAGAAATCATAGAAAGACCACTGGAGCATCGTAAAGCCCAGGCAACTGCCACTATCAATGACTCACTTTTCCTAAGCGCTCAGGCAGCAGGACTGTCAGACAAGTTAACTATGGAGCTGGCCGGTATTTTCGGCTGGGACATCGATTTTGCCCTGGACATCCGCCAAGGCGATAGCTTTGCCGTGATCTACGATGAAGTCTTTCTCGACGGTGAAAAAGTACGTGACGGCAAAATCATCGCCGCCACGTTTACCAACCGAAGCAAACAGTACCAGGCCATTCGCTACACCGATTCTAATGATCGCACTGACTACTACTCACCCGATGGGCACAGTATGCGTAAAGCGTTTCTGCGAACTCCGGTTGAGTTTTCACGTATAAGCTCGCGCTTCAATATGAAACGTAAACACCCCGTTCTTAACACCATTCGCGCCCATAAAGGGGTTGATTATGCTGCACCAAGAGGTACGCCTGTAAAAGCTACCGGCGACGGCAAAATCATCCATCGCGGCAGAAAAGGCGGCTATGGCAGCACGGTAATCATTCAACATGGCAGCAGCTACAGCACCCTCTACGCCCATCTGTCCAATTATGCTCGCGGGATTCGCACCGGCTCGCGCGTTAAACAAGGACAAACGATTGGTTACGTTGGCAGCTCAGGCCTGGCTACCGGACCACATCTGCATTACGAATTCCGCCTCAATGGTGTGCACCGCAACCCACTGACAGTCAAACTTCCTGATGTACAACCATTACCTAAACAGTATATGGCTGACTTTAAGTCTCACGCCGATCAGATGACCGCCAGCCTGGCGCGACTCTACAATACCAATATTGCTTTAGCATCGTCTGATCTCTAACACACTATGGCCTATTACATCGGCCTGATGTCAGGCACCAGCATGGACGCAATTGATGCTGCGCTGATGGATTTCAGTAATCACCAATGCAAAATAGTCGCCAGCCATAGTCATGACATCCCCGTTGAGCTGGAACAACGCCTGCAACAACTCATCCAGAGCGAAACCTTCAACATTCGTGAATTTGGCGCGCTGGATATTGAGCTCGGCAAACTCTTTGCCGATGCCTGCAAACGACTACTACAGCAAAATAAAATTGAAGCCAGCGAAATTCTTGCCATCGGCAGTCACGGCCAGACAGTGTTTCATGCACCGGATAGCACACCGCCGTTTACCCTGCAGATCGGCGACCCAAATACCATCGCATATTTAACCGGCATCACCACCATTGCTGACTTTCGTCGCCGAGATATGGCTGCTGGCGGCCAGGGCGCGCCTCTTGTTACCGCCTTTCATAACCGTTTTTTCCGTTCTCACGAGCACAATCGCGTGATCCTTAATATCGGCGGCATCGCCAACATCACTTATTTGGCAGCAAATTCAAAGATACCGGTTTTTGGGTTCGATACTGGCCCAGGAAATTGCCTGCTGGACAGTTGGATTTTGCAACATCGCAACCAGCATTTCGATAAAGATGGTGAGTGGGGGGCAACGGGAAAAATTAATCGCACTTTGCTTCAAATACTTCTTGCCGATGATTACTTCTTAATGACCCCACCCAAAACGACGGGACGTGAATATTTCAATCTACGTTGGCTACAACAACACACATTTGACGATGAACCACAAAACATTCAGGCAACTCTGGAACAACTCACGATTGAAAGCATTGCGGCAGCCATTGATAAGCATGCTCCCAATACTGAAGAGGTGTTTATTTGTGGTGGCGGCGCATTTAACCCAAGTTTGCGTCAAGGTTTGAATAAACGTCTTGCAAATATCAGGGTGACAACCACCACCGATTTAGGCACCAATCCTGAGTGGGTTGAAGCTGCGGCCTTTGCCTGGCTTGCTAAACAGACTCTGGAAAACAAACCCGGCAACCTGACTGAAGTAACCGGCGCTAGTGAAGCAGTCGTGCTAGGTGGTATTTACCCGGGCAAGCTCAATACAAAATAAAAAAAGCCAAGACCATCAGGTCTTGGCTTTTCAAAATCTATTAGAGTTTTTTTAGACTGAGAATGATGAACCGCAGCCACAGGTCGTTGAGGCGTTTGGATTGCGAATCACAAAATGTGAACCTTCCAGGTCATCCTTATAATCGATTTCAGCACCTATCAGGTATTGATAACTCATCGGGTCGATTAACAGACTCACACCCTCTTTATCAACCACAGTGTCTCCTTCATTCACACTTTCATCAAAGGTAAACCCGTACTGAAACCCAGAACAACCACCCCCACTGACATAAATGCGCAATTTAAGCTCAGTATTACCTTCTTCTTCAATCAACTCACGCACCTTACCAGCGGCACTGTCTGAGAAGAGTACTGGAGAGTCATTGTCTATTTCTGCTGTTGCTGTAGTCATAAAACACCGCACCGTTAAACATTACAAGATGAATCCATTATACCCTAGAAACTTACTCAGGAAAAACAATTCACCATTACTAAATGACGGGTTATTTCGGGCTCAACATCACACCTTCAGGAGGATTGACCAAGTCAGCAACTGAGTCCGAGGCGGGTTCTGCCTTGTGTACCAGATTACCATTGACCTCCGCACCCATGGCCATTTCGATCAAATTGTAATAAACATTACCAATGACCTTGGCATTAGAAGCCAATTCAACCCGTTCACTGGCATAAACATCACCGACAACCGTACCATTCAGGATGATATTGGGCACATGCACCTCACCTTCAACTACACCATTATCACTCAATGTCAGCATTGATGATGGGTCATTCGATCGTACATTTCCCTTCAACTTACCATCGATGTGAAAACCACCACTGAATGCCACATCACCTTTCAGTTCGGTATTTTGGCCAATTAAAGAATCAATCTTGGCAGATCTTCTTTTTTTGTTACTTGAAAACATAGCCCTAAGACACTCCTAAATATTGTCAGAAACCTAATACATCCTTATCGGTAACAATAGGCCGAAGTTTAACTTGACGCCGAATCATAGCGTTTTGAGTTAAAAAGCAAAAATATTCTATAACAATGGATTAATTAACCTCAAAAGGCCAGGGAAATGATTTGCTAATCGCCTTACGTCCCTGCGGCACCATTTCGACCAAAACATTACGCGGCAGAAAATTTTCAGGCAGGCGAATATCACCCTCCATACGCTGAAAATAGCGAAAACGAAAATCACGCCCAACACTATCATTAGGTGAGATCTCCTTAAAATTCAAGGTTTGCGGCTCACCCTCCTGCACCCCTTGAAGATGTAGTTTCACCACGCCTTTGACAAAACGGTCATTCTTGAGCATCTGACTCATTACCAGTTCAAAATGGTAAAGCGATTCTTCGCCGGCAGGATCAAGCTTAAAGGTCTGAATATTTAAGCCTGCCTGACGCTCCAAAGGAGAAACAATGCCACGATAGAACTCAACTTCTTCCCGCAATTCCAGTATTTCTTCCTGCAGTTCCTTTAGATCAGTGCGGACCACACCGTAAGCTTCACTATCAATTGCCTGACTGCGCTCTGCAATCGTAAGCTGCCCACTGAGTTGTAAATTTGTCTTGGTTAAATCTTCAATTTGAGCCTGCATGCGTTCACGCTCGGCAGCCACTTCGATACGGTGATAACCGGCCTGATAACGCCCAAACTCATAAAAAACGATGGCGATTATCAGCACACCCAGCCATGTACCAAACAACAGGATTCGTCTTAACCAGGGATTATGGCTCTTAACGATTAACTGACTTTTGTTCATCACACGAATTCCATGGGCTTAGACTGCCAATATCACGGCAACAGTGCGATCGTCTCCAGACCTGTATTTTCATCAAGAGCAAACAAAATATTCATACTTTGCACCGCCTGACCCGCAGCACCCTTGACCAGGTTATCGATCACGGAAAGTATCACCACCGTATTCCCATCCTGGGGACGATGAATGGCAATACGGCATTGATTCGCCCCCTTCACGCTGCGCGTTTCAGGATGCGAACCGGCAGGCATGACATCAACAAAAGTTTCTGATTCATAACGCTGCTCATAGAGCGATTGTAGATCCACATCACTGGTTAAGCGTGCATAAAGCGTCGCGTGGATGCCGCGGATCATGGGCGTCAGGTGCGGCACAAAGGTAAGCCCCACCTGGGCATTAGCCATCTGAACCAGTCCCTGCTGAATCTCCGGCAGGTGGCGATGCCCCGGCACGGCATAGGCCTTCATGCTCTCACTTGCTTCACACAACAAAGTGCCGACATTGGCTTTACGTCCAGCGCCGCTGACACCAGACTTGGCATCCGCAATCAGATGCTTCACATCCACCAGTTTTTGCTCCAGCAAGGGCATAAAACCCAGCTGAACCGCGGTGGGGTAACAGCCAGGGCAGGCAATCAGACGCGCCTGTTTAATTGCTTCACGATTAACTTCCGGCAGTCCATACACAGCCTCTGCTACCAGCTCGTGAGAGGTGTGCTGCATGCCATACCACTTTTCCCATTCCGGAATATCCTTAATACGAAAGTCGGCCCCCAGATCAATCACTTTGACGCCATTGTCGAGCAACTCACCCGCACTCTTCATGGCCACTCCGTGAGGTGTCGCAAAAAAAACCACATCACAGTGTGACAATTCATCGACTGAAGGTTCGCTAAAGCAGAGATCGACCTTACCACGCAGATTTGGAAACATATCGGCCACCGGCATACCCGCCTCCGAGCGGGAAGTTATCACCTGCAATGCCACTTGTGGATGTGCCGCCAACAACCGTAATAACTCTACGCCGGTATAACCTGTGCCACCAACAATCCCTGCCTTAACCATCACTGAATGTCTCCGAGAAGATTTCTTGTATGCTTAAGTTTGATTCTACTACCATAATGCCAACAAACAGCGCATCTTAATCAAATTGATTATCACTCTTTACAAAAACACGCATTACGTAAGCAGCAATAGCCTCTATCTGCTCATCTTTCAACACATGACGCCAGGCCGGCATTGTGGTGCCTGGCAAACCATCACGTATAACTGTTTGTAATCGATCAATAGTCATTCCCTGCATCTGTTCGGGATTAGTCAGGTCACGTGGGTGGGGCTCAAGAAAGGCGCCAATCCAGTTCTGCCCCGAACCATCTGCAGCATGACAAAAGGCGCAATTGGCCTGATAAAGCCCTTCGCCCAGCTGCTGTTGTGGCGTCAAACCCTTCACGATTGGCATTTCATCATGTTTTGAATAAGGCGTAGCGGCTGAAACTGCATCCGGCATGCGATGCGAATAACCACTGCGGGGATAAGAGACTGCACGCGGATCCCAAGCAATACCTTCGCTTTCCACTTTGGCGCGGTCGTGGCAGGTAATACAGCTGGCCATAAACAGTTCCCGCCCCTGCTGCTGCTCAGGCGTCAATTGCTCCGACGGGATATCGAGCGGAATTTCACCTTTGGCAAACGGATAGGCGATGGCATAACGCTCATGGTTTGGCCAGCCATTGCCTTCCGTGTGATAGCGTGTATTGAGCTTGTCTTTACCCATGAACGCTTGACGGATAAAGTCTACTACCAGTTCTATTTCTTCTGCATTCAGCTTGGTCTTAAAACCGGCCATACCAGTATTAATGCGGCCGTCAGTGACCGACTTAATCATTCGCGTGCGCGTTATTTCTTCGACTGGAGTCGCAGTAAAATCTCGCGGGGGTGGTGACAAATAGGATGCTGCCAGCGTCTTGGCATCACCTGCGTAACCATGACAGAAGTAACAATAATAATTATAGAGGTCACGGCCTTTTTCGTAGGCCGTTGTGGCTTTGCTGCCGCTGGCTATCTCTACCGTCGACGGGATTTGCTCGACGGAATCAGTCTGAGTTACGGCGCTTTTTTTTTAGTTTCTTGCTGCTCTGGATCAGGCTCAAAGCGTGGTTGAATTTCATCGGGATTGGGATGAATAAAATCCTGGTAAACAAACTCGGCGACGTCAGCAATCTGCTGCGACGATAGCACTTTGCTCCAGGCAGGCATTGGTGTGCCTGGCTTACCGATACCTATGGCACGAAACAGGGCCGGGCGATTGAGCAAATCGCGCGACTCGACGTGCAGGAAATTACGTGGCTTCGGTTGAATAAAATGGGAGCGCGGCCCCAAACCATCACCACGCACGCCGTGGCAAGTACTGCAATTGCCCATATAGAAATCACGGCCACGATCAAAGTCACCCTGCAAACCACCAGGAAACGGAGCCGACATATCCACTTTGGCCACTTGCTCCTGCTGACCAATATTAGGCGCCATGCCATACACCCCGATTGACTCAGGTGCCTGGCCATGCCCACGTCCAGCATGGTCTCCTGTACCCGCCGGTCCAGAAGAAAGATCCGTCATACCCGCATCCGCCACGACCGGCCCCTTCATAAAAACCTGGCGAATATAATCCACTACGGCGAAGATATCTTCTTCTGGAAGGCGGCTGGAGAAAGACATCATGGCCGTGTTTTTACGGCCAAAAGTAACCGAGGCTAGCATGCGTTTACGCGTCAGAATGCGGCGTGCCTGGGGCGAGGTAAAGTTCCGCGGCGGCGGATTCAATACTGAGTTGGTCCAGGTGGCGCCGTTACCACGATCGCCATGACAAACTCGGCAATGTTCTTCATAAAGCTCCCGGCCTCGCTGCAGGCGCGGTTCGTCAACCGCCAGCTCCTCTTCCGAAGGCGGCAATCGCATAAAACTGCTGCGAATGTAATCCACTACTCCCTCGATCTGGGCCATGGTCAAACGGCCATGCCAGGCCACCATGGCAGTCCCCTCGCGACCCTGCACAACAGCTGTCACCATACGTTTGCGGTCCAGCTCAGCGGCAGCTCCTGGGGTAGTGAAATCACGCGGCTTGGGGTCCAGGCCATGGCGGGCACGGGTGTCACCATCGCCTCGATCGCCATGGCACACCGCACAATTTTCCCGATAAATTTGACCGGCCTCATCCATTGAGACCGATTCAGCGGCGCCAACCGATATGGAAGTCGAGAAAAACAACCCAAAAACCAGAGAGTTACAGATTGAAAAACGCATTTATCGCCTTACAGTCCCAACATTTGCAGCCAATCCGCGGCAAAAGCAAGACAAGCTATTCAAGAGCAGAGTATTTTCCACTAAAATAATCGTTTGCGCTACCCAAGCCAGGCCTTGTATGCTTAGCCGTTAGAGTTGGTCGTTCAATGATGGTTCTCATTTGTGTTGAAATACTTTTCCAAAACTTTTGTTAGCTTGGCAGCCCTGATGATGGTCGCAGCTGCGTCTGTCGAGGCCGGTACAATTCTGGGCTCCAAACACGATTTTACCGGGCTCAATGAAAGGGCCGGTGTTACTGCCATGCCTGGACTCGCTTTTGCTGATTTCGGCAATCCCTGTGTCTATTGTCACTTACCCCCTGAAAAGGAGGGTGCCGATTCGACTGAACTTGGCGGCATCCCAGGTTGGAATCGCTACACACCCGCAGTAGATACAGCCTACGACCTTTATGATTCCCGCACTCTCGATAATAAGGTCAAAGCACCCAGCCCGATCAGCCTGCTATGTCTCTCTTGCCACGATGGCACCATGGGAGTGGATATGACAGTATTTAAACCAGACACTTGGAATAGCAGCGAAGATGCTTCACTGCATTTACGCCTGAATGGCGGCAACAGTCTGATGAACTGCGGCAAATGTCACAACGGCGTTGCAGCCCACAGCATCGAAATCAAACACATTGGCACAGACCTTCAAAACGACCATCCTATCTCGATGGAATATGCAGGGCTCAACCACAAGGATCGTGATTTTCGTCCAGTTGATCACGAATATGGTTTTGACAATGGCGTCAAAATCTACGACAACAAAGTGGAGTGCGCCACCTGCCATAATGTTCACAACCCCGACGTCAACCTGTTACTGAGAACAGGCGCCGAGCGGCTGTGTGAAACATGTCACATAAAATAAATAGAAAGTTACATCATATTGTCGTGTTGCTGCTGCCAATTTTACTGGCGGCCTGCAGCAGCGCACCACCGAAAGAGGCCTTTGAACCCCCCGTGTTCCCGGCGCCACCGGATCAACCACGCTTCATTTTCGAACGCTCATTACGTTACAACACCAATGTCGCACCACTCACGGCAAGCAATAAACTACGCCGCTATGCCACTGGTACCGTTGACGATATCAAGGGACTAGTAAAACCTTATGGCGTAGCTGCCTATCAGGGCCGTGTTTATGTCACCGATACAGTATTACGCGCCATCATCATGTTTGATCTTAATAACAGTCAATATAAAGAATTTGGCAGAGAAAAACCTGGGCAACTTGTTAAGCCAACCGGTATTGATATCTCAAGCCAGGGCGAAGTGTTTGTAGCCGATGTGAGTGCCCGGCGCGTGGCAGTATACGACCTGGAAGGTAACTTCTTGCGCTTTATTGGTGGACAGGACTATTTTAAACGCCCCGCCGGTTTAAGTGTGTCAAATGATGGTAGCAAGGTGTATGTCATTGATACAGGTGGCGTAGATAACCAGGAACATCACCTGTATATCTTTGATGCCCAAAGCGGTGAACATATCAGCACCATAGGAGAACGCGGCAGTGAAGCGGGCCAATTCAATTTACCCCTGCAAGTCAGCACCGCCGATGATGGCACTGTTTATGTAGTAGATAAAGGCAACTTTCGCGTCCAGGCCTTTGATCAAGAGGGTAACCACAAACTTAGTTTTGGCACTATTGGCCGTTATCCCGGCCAGTTTTTCAGCCCCAAAGGAATTAGCACCGACAGAGATGGCAATATCTATGTTGTCGACACTGCCTTTGGCAATGTTCAGATCTTCAATCCGGCCGGTGAATTACTCATGGTCATCGGCCAGCGTGGTCAGTCGAGCAAACCTGGCAATTATATGCTGCCCGCTGGGGTTGACGTCGATGAACAAGGCCGGGTCTATATTGCCGATCAGTTTTTTCGGAAGGTGGATATCTACAAACCGATATCTTTAGTTGAGGATGACACCAGCTCGGAATAATTAAGGAGCCTCTGAACAAGTCTATGATACCTCTGGCTTGCAGAGCGGGCCTGAAACGCACAGCTGCGGTGTTGTGCTTCTTGCAAAGGACTACGGCCATTCGCTGCGAAGCACGCCGTGCAGCTGCACGTTTCAGGCTCCGCAGAGATACCATAGACTTGTTCAGAGGCTCTTTAAATACGCCAGGGCGAACACCTAACCCACTCAATCAAATCATCGGCTGTCACTGGCGGACACATGTAATAACCCTGCACTGCGTCGCAACCTATTTCTTTCAGTTTGTCGTAAACCTGTTGATTCTCTACCCCCTCTGCCACCACTTTAATTCCAATGTTGTGGGCCAGGTCAATTACCGAACGCACTATCATTGCATCATTCTCATCATCTAGCATTCCGATAACAAATGATTTATCAATTTTAAGTTCATCCACGGGCATCTGTTTTAGATGGGCCAACGAGGAATAGCCGGTACCAAAATCGTCAATTGATAACTTGATTCCCATGGCGCTAAGGCGATTCAGCACTTCGAGTGCCCGGCCGGGATCAGCCATGATTGCAGTCTCGGTAATCTCAAGCCGCAGCCGGCCAGCATCACCACAAAGCTCATCCACCAGACTCGCCACCTTGTTAGGAAAATTTGAATCCTGCAGATTGCGCACCGAAAGATTCACCGCTATATCCAGCTCCATATCATCAGCACGATAATGACGGCAGGTACTCAAGGCCGACCTTAAGGCCCAAAGACTCAAGGGCGCTATCAATCCCGTCTGCTCTGCTAATGGCACAAACTCATCGGGATACATCATGCCATGCTCGGGGTGCTGCCAACGCACCAGCGATTCGACGCCATAAACCTTGCCATTACTGAGATCAACTTTAGGTTGAAAATGGAGTAGTAACTGATCATGCTCGATTGCACCACGCAGCTCGCCCAATAAAGCAAGATTACGCAAGCTATGCTGATCCGCTGATGGATCATAGATAGTTGAACCACGATGCTCGCGTTTGGCTACGTACATGGCAACATCGGCACGCTGTAACAAGGTAACCTCATCTTCACCATGCTGAGGATAAAGCGTAATACCAATACTGCCACTAATATGCAGTATCTGGTCGCCTATCAGAAAAGGCTCTTCTATGGCGTGTAAAATTTTATCTGCAATGGACTTGGCCTGATCCAAGGCTGTGTTGGGCAATAGAATCGCGAACTCATCACCCCCCAGGCGGGCAATAGTATCCGATTCACGCAAGCAACCACGCATACGCTCGGACACGTGTTGCAACACCTGATCACCGTACTGATGCCCCAAGGTATCGTTAATATCCTTGAAGCGATCCAGGTCCATCACCAGCAGTGCCAAATGGTGATGCTCGCGTTGCGCCAACAGGATACTTTGACGTATACGATCAGATAGCAAGGTGCGATTGGGTAATTCGGTCAAGGCATCATGCAGTGCCTGATGCTGTAAGGCTGCTGTCTGACGTTTTTTTTCAGTCACATCACGCCCGACTGCAACATAATAACGCCGCTCACCGATAAACATCTCACTCAAGGCGATTTCAAGTGGGAAAGTAGAACCATCCTTACGCTGTGCCACTACTTCGGCGCGATTATTGATCAACCGGCCTTTGCCAGTCATCAAATATTTACTGATATAACGGTCATGCTCTTGGCTGTATGGCTCAGGCATCAAGATAGAAACGTTTTGTCCAATCAGTTCACCCGGCTCATAAGCAAACATTTTTTCAACTGCATGGTTAATCGTATCAATAATACCATGTTCATCCGCGGTAATAATGGCATCGAAGGCATTCTCTGTGACGGCATGAATGCGTGTCTCGTTTGCGACAAGGTCTTCCTGCATTTGACTGAACACCGAAGCAACCTGCCCAAGCTCATCGCGCCACTGCTGGGGTAGCTCAACATGACGCTCACCAGCACCTACCTGAACGATGGCATCTTTTAAGCGATTAATTGGATTTAGCACACTGGCACGCAACACAACCAGCACAGTGACCGCAATAATCAATACCAATAATGCAGCTATGGCCCAGAGGCTGACACGCATTGCATCAATACGTGCCAGGGCCTTTTCACGCGACAAGGTCAACTTTAGTACACCACGTAACGAATTCATATCATAGCCATGACAAGTGAGGCATTCAGTATCAGCCTTGATAGGCTGGAGCACGGTGATTTCTTCAGGAAAACGCAAATCCAAAGAGACTTCGCCTTTGAGTGCAATCTCTAAGGCACCCTCTTTGGGCATGGCTATATGGCTTGGCGGGCTCGGTTCACGCTCAAATACTACGTCACCGAGAAAATTATTGACTTGATCAACTGTGGAAAGATCTGAAAAAGCTTCCGTTCCATCGCGCCGTAACACTTCTATATCGACGACACCCGGTGCGCCATGCATGCTATCGAGCCATTCCCGTGCCAGCACACCCTGGCCATTCAACATCAGAATTCGCAGACTGGAAAGCAGCGTCTGGGCATGGCTGGTCGCCTGATCGATTTCTTCATTGTAAATGGCGCGTGTTAGCTGTCGCTCGATCAATACACCTGCCACAACCACCAGTACTAATAATACAGAGGAAAGAATCAGGGCCAGACGTGTTCCCAAACTCTTCACATGATCACCGGGTCAGACTGTTACTTATTCCAACCATGCTCGATATGAGCCACACCGCCAAAACTGCCAATCCACAAATCACCATGCTGACCGTTGGTCATGGAAAATACATTTTCAGCATACAGTCCGTCATTCATAGTTTTGATCGAAAATGTATCCGTGTCACGATCAAGCAGCGCCAGGCCTTTGCTGGTTCCTATCCAGAGATTCTCTTCAGGGTCGAGATAAAGCATGAAGATGTGGTTAGCCGGCAAACCTTCAAAGGAGGTGTAATACTTCCACTTACCATCCTTGAAACGCGCTAACCCAGCACCCCAAGTGCCGGCCCAAACAGTGCCGTCCTTTTGTACCTGCAGCGAGATTACATAATTCGGATTATAGGCAACATTAACATTTTGCAGCCCTTGCTCATCTTTTTGGCGGGCATGATGCTTAGATGCCTGGCCTGGGTCACTCTTGAACTGGATAGCCTTTTCCACGATTTCGAAAGGCGCACCAAGACCGTCCTCATGCTGCCAATTCTGCCACTGACCATCTTTGTAAAGCGCTAACCCTGCTTCGGTTGCAAACCACATATCACCATTAACGCCTTCTTCAACGCCATAGACCCATGGATTAGGCAAGCCACCATTGGTATTTTCCACTGTAAAGGTCTCCCATGCATCGGGATTATCAAACTCGCCATTTCGCACCAGGTTGGCGCCGGACCAAGTCGCTATCCAGACATCACCATTAGCGACTTTTAACACGTCGTAGACAAACTGATCCGCCAGGCCTTGGGGGATATTAATGGTCTGCCAGGTATTGGCGTCCATATCAAACAATGCCATTCCGCCACCGTAGGTTCCGACGACCATCTTTCGATCAAGTCGGCTGATATGGAATATTCCGTTGGATAGCAGACCAGAATTCTTGTTATTGAAGAGCTCATAGTCATCCGATTCCGTGTCGTAGCGAATCACACCACCCGAGGTGCCCACCCAAACATAATTACCATCCGCAAAAATGCTTTTGACATTCCGATTACCCACTCTGAAATGACTGAAGCGTGGTCCAGCGGCTGGCGAGTGTACTTCGTCAGAAACCAACGGCACTGGTTGTTGTGGCTGCTGGGTTTGGGATGCCGGCACAGGGACAGTAGCTGAAGCATCCTGTTTTGCCACAGAAGGTTCACTGCCTTGCTGGCCCAATTGAAAAGCGCCGACAATAATTGCGGCACTCGCTAGCACGCCAAGCGCTAGAAATAATGGATTGAACTTCATTGGTCTTCACCTGAATCTTGTTCTGTCTCGCCGCGGCCAAAGCGGGTTACACCACCACGGGTACCCGCCCACACCTCGTCACCTGGCAACAAGGCGATCGCGTAAACATGTTCCGACAACAGCCCGTCTTGACGGCCATAGCTGTGCCAGCGTTCACCATCAAAACGACTTAGGCCCCGGTTGGTACCAAACCAGAAAGTTCCATCGTCCGCTTCAGCAATGCTGTAGACCACGTTGCCAGCCAGGCCATCCTTGATGCTGTAGTTGTGCCACTGCTCGCCATCAAAACGACTCACACCACCACCCCAGGTGCCAGCCCAGACCTGGTCGTTTTTATCCACATGAATGCAAAAAATGTAGTTGGGGTTATAGGTCATTTGACCTTCCGACACCACATTCAAGTCATGACGTGAACGAGTGCCTAAACCAGTATTCAAACTGATTGGTAAATGTTCATCATTACTGGCACCCAACCCTTCTTTGTGCGTCCAGGCCTGCCAATTTTGGCCATCAAACATGGAAACGCCACCTTCGGTGCCAAACCAAACCCGCTGTTTGGAGTCGACCCCGATACCGTAAACCCACTCATTGACCAGTTCATCGAAATAAGTTTTGAATTCTCCCGTAGCAGGATCCCAAAGATTGGCTCCAGCCCAGGTACCTATCCAGACTTTGCCATCCGCTTGCTGACTAAAGCTGTAGATCCAGTAATCCGCCAGACCGTGCATAGGGAAAAACACCTGCCAATCGCCGTCTTTATAACGCGAACTACCACCCCCATTGGTACCAAACCATTTGTAGCCATCATGATCAACAAAGATGGAAAAGACATACTCATTGGCCAGGCCATCAGCGCGAGTAAAGGTATTAAGCGGCGATTGATCAGCAAGCGCGACTTCATGCACACCAACACTGGTCCCGACCCAAATAGTATTCGCCTTAGGCTCTAGCGCCAGAGAGCGGACATAAACTTCACGCCCTACTTCAAAGGCATCGATCACCTTCCAGGGGTCTTCTACCTCAGCCACCTCTTTTATCAGGGCAGTAGAATCGCTCTGCGACTCTTGCGGGTCAGAGCATCCCACTACCACAAAGGCAGCTAGCAATAACAGCAAATTTCGCATTATTACTGAAAGGTTCTGATATGCGAGATCACATCAAGCATATCCTGAGTCGTCAGCAGACCGCGATAAGACGGCATCATGCCCGCGCCTGTTTCAAGCACCTGGACCAGCTTATCATCGGCAACTGCCAAGCTCTGCGGACGGGTAAAATCCGGCATGCCTGGCATGGCACCTTGACCCTTAGGGCCATGACAACTGGAGCAATGTTTACTATAAATGATAGCCCCATTACGCGGGTCAGCAGCCTGAGCGCTAGCACTAAAAATTAACCCACTGGAAACAACAAGCAGGGCAAGCAGTCCAATCGTATTTTTTGCAATCATCATCTTCACCGTCCATTAATAATTTGCTATAAAAAATCTTTGCCGATTTTAGCATTCCAGGCCGCCAGTGTCGCCGCCAACCTATTGCGTATTACTGCAGACCGGCATAATCACCCGCGAACGCGTTTTCAAGTAAATCAATCACTTCCTGGCGCTGCCATTCACGCGGACCGGGGATACGCTGAATCAAGCGGCCATCAGGCGCAATCAGTAATGTGTAAGGAAAAAGCTGGATACCGAGCTGATCTGTAGCAATCACACCACCAGAATCGATATAACTGGCAAATTGGACATCTTTATCGATCAGATATTCACGCACCAGATGGTCGTCCTCATCCTGCGCCAAGCCAATTACGGCAAAGCGTTCAAAATCCAGCGAATCACTTAACTGTTGCAGATTGGGCATTTCGCGCCGGCACGGCTCACACCAGGTCGCCCAGATATTTAGCACCACCAATTTGCCCTGATAGCTTTTGATAGAATCGGCATTCGCGCCATCCAGGCGCTGCATACTGATAGCAGGGAAAGGCTCCCCCAATTTGAGATTATCAGTCGGCTGTTGCGACTGACTACAACCGAACAGCCCGACTATGACTATCAGCGTTACAATCCATTGCCACGCCCTATTCATACCGCACCAGATTAGGGAACGATTGTGTCGATCACAATCTCCAGCCCTTCCGAACCAACGGCAACCGCATCTACAATACCTTGCAAATCTCCACTCTGCGGCATGGCATTACCAGTTTTTGAAATGCGCGCACCCACCACAACCTGACTAAATTTAGCCAAGCTCATATTTGGCATCATTGCCATGCTCTCATCCAGATTGAACTCTAGCGGCAATTCACTCGCTTGAGCACGCACAATCGCCAACGGCATGGGGGGACCGTTTACGGCCCGGGCAAAAACAAACAGGGTATCGCCCGCTTCCACTTTGTCCATCAAGTCTGCCGCCATGCTAACCCGGCCAGCAACTCTGGCAGGCGCTGCCATTGCAGTTTGGTTATCACTTGCCACTTGAGCTTCAGGGAAGTCCTGCTGTGAAGGCACTGTGCCAAATTCACCCGCCAGCTGGCGCTGACGATAGGACTCAGCCTCGGCAATATTGGCGCGCATCACATCTGCGTCCTTCGAGTCAGCAGGTAACTGCCTTAACAATCGCGCCCAGTAATCAATCGCACCCGAAAAGTCGCCACGTTCGAACAGCCCGGTACCCGCCAGCCACAAGGCCTTCTGGTTATTTGGATCAATCGATAATGCCTTTTGCAGCAACTCCATCGGCCTGCCTTCCAGACTCTCACCACCGGCCATGGCAATTGCATCGGCGTAATCAGCCAGCACATTGGCATCTTCTCCAGCGAACTGGATAGCATTTTCATAGGCCATAACCGCTTCGTTGTAACGCCCCAGTGCCGACATGGAACGGCCTAGCATCACCCAGCCTTCAATATCCTGCGGATTTTCCTGTAAACGTTGCGCCAGACGACTCACCATCATTTCGATCTGGTTCTCCATGTTGGTCTCATCACCATGAGGAGAAGCTGCTGGCTGAGCCACCATCTGTGGGTTCATGGCATCCGGATTACCTAAACTAGAATACATAGTTAGTGCCACCACGGGCACCAGCACAACAGCGATCACCGCAGTTGCAATACTCAAACCTTTGCTGGATTTAGCAGCGCCTTGATTGGCGACTGCAGCATCTTCCAATAAACGACGCTCAATTTCCGAACGACTTTTATCGTACTGCTCCTGACTAACATCGCCAGCTTCCAGATCTATTTCCAACTCTTGCAACTGGTTTTTATAGATCGAAATATTGGCCGCCTTGCGTTCTACTTCGGTGGCACTCTCTTTACGTAGAAACAGGGGAGGTACAACAAATAACAACGCCGCGCCCAATAAGCACGCAGCAACAAGCCAAAATACCGTCATGCCTTATTCTCTCCCGATCCTTCTTCTAACAGCTCCGCAGCACGGCGGTGCTCTTCTTCCGTGAGAGGGACTTCCTCTATCTGTTTACGGCGACGCAAGACATTGGTGTATAACACTGCAATACCAACACCCAGCAGAATAAAAGGGCCAAACCATAACAGAAATGTGGTTGCATTGAACGGTGGACGGTAACGGACATAATCACCGTAGCGCTGAACCATGAAGTCCACTACTTCACGGTCGTTCATACCCGTCTCCATCATCTCCTGGATCTGGCCGCGCATATCCACAGCGAAATCGGAATTGGAATCGGCCAGCGACTGCCCCTGACAAACCAAACAGCGCAACTCTTCCGAAACACCCATCACACGCGCGTGGATCTCGGGTTCGCCGCCGATATATTCGGCCTCTTTGGCCTGCGCCTGATATGCCAGCGGCAACGACAGGCACAACAGTGCCAATACTAAAATCTTTTTCATTAGCCTTTTAACTCTCTTACCAGGGGTAGAATGGTCTCTTTCAGGGCCTGTGGCGACACCGGCCCGGTATGCTTATGGCGAATCACACCTTGCTTATCAATGACATAAGTCTCCGGCACACCGTAAACACCATAATCGACACCGACACGGCCATTGTAATCATGGGCGCTCATCACATAAGGGTTACCAAAGTCCTGTAACCAGTTAATAGCAGCGTCACGTTCATCTTTGTAATTCAGGCCGTAGATAGGCACCTCACCACTACGCGCCAACTGCATCAACACAGGATGCTCCTGACGACAGGAAACGCACCACGAGGCCCAGACATTCAACAACCAGACCTTGCCTAGATTGCTGTCACGACTGATCATCTGTTCAGTCTGATGCAACTGGCTCAACTCAAACTGCGGCGCCGGTTTACCCACCAGTGGTGACGGCACATCCTGCGGATTAAGGCTGAGACCGTAATAAAGAAAACCCGCCATCACCACAAAAATCACCAAGGGCGCCAAATAACGAACCATCAAGCTTTCTCCGCCGCGATTTTAGGACTTGCCATTGCTGTTTCAGCCTTGGCCTTGCTTTCTCTACGCGCCATTACCCGATAACGTTTGTCGGTAATGGCCAGTACGCCACCCAGCAACATAAGAAATGCGCCAGCCCAGAGCCAGACCACAAACGGTTTGTGGTAGACACGCACACTCCAGGCACCGCCGCTGACCGGCTCACCCAGCGAAACATAAAGGTCACGCCAAACATTGGTGTCGATGGCCGCCTCGGTCATGGGCATAGTCTGCACGGTATAGATGCGCTTCTCAGGCCGCAGGGTCATCAGCTCATGACCATCTTGCAGCACCCGGATCATGCCCTGGTTGGCGGTGTAGTTCGGCCCTTTAGTCGCGATCACGCCATCAAAACGGAAGGTATAACCACCCACATCAACCGTATCGCCGATATCCATACGCACATCTTTGTCAGACTGGTAATTGCTCACCAGGGTGCCACCAATGATAGCCACAGCGACGCCAATGTGGGCCAAGTGCATGCCATAAAAACTCATCGGAATAGCCTTGAGACGATGTCCCCAGGGCAACTCGGGATGAGTAGCATTAAAGCGGTGTTTTAGACCGTGGAAGGCAGTGGTCACAATCCAAGCCGCCATCACCATACCCAACGCAGCCAGCCACGACCAGCCGCCCATCAGGAAGGGCACCGCCACCGCCACGATAGCGCTAGCAACAAAGGCCCAGCGCAGTTGCCTGACCATGTCAGGCATGTCGGCCTTTTTCCAGCGCGCCATCGGCCCCATGCCGACCAGAAATACCAGCGGCACCAGCAAGGGCACAAAGGTGGCATTGAAATAAGGCGCACCCACTGACACCTTGTTGGTAGCCGCGATAATACCTATTGAAGACAAGGTTTCGATGATGATGGGATAAATCGTACCCAGCAACACGGCGGAAGCGATCACCGTTAGGATGACATTATTGACCAACAACATGGTCTCTTTTGAAACCAGCTCGAACTTGCCGCCCAGACCCACCTTGGGGGCACGCCATGCAAACAACAGCAGCGAGCTAACCACCACGATAAACAGGAAGGCCAGGATAAAAGTGCCGCGCTCAGGATCGGTGGCAAAAGCATGTACCGATGTGATAACACCGGAACGTACCAGAAAGGTACCCAGCAGACTCAGCGAGAAGGCGATAATTGCCAGCAATACGGTCCAGCTCTTGAAACCACCACGCTTCTCTGTCACCACCAGGGAATGAATCAGCGCCGTGCCCACAAACCACGGCATCACCGAAGCGTTCTCGACCGGATCCCAGAACCACCAACCACCCCAGCCGAGTTCGTAATATGCCCACCAGGAACCAAGGGCGATACCACCGGTGAGGAAACACCAGGCGACAATCGTCCAGGGGCGTGACCAGCGCGCCCAGGCCGCATCAAGTCGGCCACCCAGCAATGCAGAGATTGCGAAGGCGAAAGCAACAGAAAAGCCAACATAACCCATGTATAACATGGGCGGATGAATAATCAGTCCAAAGTCCTGCAACAGCGGATTCAGGTCACGGCCATCAGGTGCGGCCGGCAACAGACGCTCAAATGGATTAGAGGTGAGCAGCATGAATAACAGAAAACCAACACCGATCAAACCCAACACGCCAATCACGCGGGCCACCATCTCATCGGGCAGGTTTTTACTGAACAGGGTTACCAGGAATGTCCACAGGCCCAGCATCAGCGCCCACAACAGCAATGAACCTTCGTGCCCGCCCCAGACACCGGCCACTTTATATTGTGTTGGTAACAATGAGTTGGAATGGGAGGCAGTGTACAGCACCGAGAAATCATCATTAACAAAGGCGTAGACCAGACAACCAAAGGCGATGGCTAGAAATACAAACTGACCCTGAGCCACCGGCCTGGCCATTGTCATCCAGGGACGAATATTCAGCTGTGCTCCCAAGATTGGGAAAATACCCTGCACGATGGCAAGGCAGAGGGCAATAATCAGGGCGAAGTGACCGATCTCAGGAATCATTTAAATACCCTCTTGAGGAGTGCTTGTCTGCTGAGCCTCAGCAGCCTTTTGCTGATCTGCTTTTTCGAGGGCATCAGCCACTTCGGGCGGCATGTAGGTTTCATCATGCTTGGCCAACACTTCGTCGGCCTGAAATACGCCTCCCGTGCCAAGTTTACCTTGGGCCACCACACCCTGCCCTTCCTGGAACAGATCCGGCAGAATGCCGGTGAATTTGATTGCCACCACTTCAGCGTTGTCGGTGACATTAAAGTGAACTGTCAGGCCATCGTCTTCACGCTTGACACTGCCAACTTCCACCAATCCACCAAGACGAAAAGTTCTGTCCTTAGGCGCCTGATTGGCAACGACCTCAGTCGGACTAAAAAAGTGGTTTATATTGCTCTGTAGAGCAGTCAAAACTAATGTCGCCGCTACCGCTACACCTGCCAACCCCAGCACGATGAACATCATGCGCTTATGTCTCGCCTTCATCTACTCCACCTCAGAATTCATACGAACCATACGACCCAGACGCTGCACTAAAGTTCGCTTCTGTCGTACGACTAAAACCGCTTCAATAATCATGAAAACGGCTGCCACACCAAAGGAACCCCACACATAGAACCCATGACCACCCATGGCAAAAAACTCAGCCATCTTATCGCTCTCCCTGCAGCATTTCTTTGACCCAGACATTGTTACTCTCGCGCTCAAGGATAATACTGCGCACCCGAGTCAGGGCTATCGCGATAGTATAAAACCAGCAAGCGAAGGTCATTATCAACAGGGTCCAGAGCATGATTTCCGTCATGCTTGTCTCCATGCCACCAGATTCGCTCATCTTGATTGAAGCGCCCTGGTGCAAGGTATTCCACCATTGCACTGAATAGTAGATGATCGGCACGTTTATCACACCGACAAGTGCCAGTAAACCACTGGCGCGGGCAGCCCGGCGCGGATCATCAATGGCTGATTCCAGCGCCATAAAGCCAATATAAAGGAACAACAAAATCAGCTCAGAGGTCAGGCGTGCATCCCAGACCCACCAGGTACCCCACATCGGCTTGCCCCACAGGGCACCGGTCCACAGGGCGATAAAGGTGAAAATGGCACCGGTCGGCGCCAGTGCCGAAGCCATCATGGACGACAGGCGCGTACGCCAGATCATGCCGGCTGCCGCCCAGCAGGCCATGATGATATAGATAAACATAGACATCCATGCCGCCGGCACGTGAATAAACATGATGCGATAGCCCTCGCCCTGCTTGTAATCCGTCGGCGCGACAAAGAAACTCAAATAGAGCCCGACCACAAACAAGATTGCTGCCGTAAAGGCAAACCAGGGCGCCACTTTACCCGCCAGGGGGTAAAAGCTTGATGGTGCTGAATACTTAAACCAGTTTATTGACATCTTCGTTAATTGTTTCGATCACTTATTCAACCGAGATTCTCAGCGCAGCCGCTGAGGCCAAGGGTGCCAACAGCAGGGCCAGGATCAAAATCGCCCCCATCAGCGATAAATGCCCTTGGGCTCCCATACCCGAAGCACTCGCCTCAACCGCACCGGCACCGAAAATCAGCACAGGTATATACAGGGGCAACACCAGCAGCGATACCAACACGCCACCGCCACGCAAGCCCAATGTCAGCGCTGCGCCAATGGCCCCAATCAAACTCAACACTGGCGTACCCAACAACAAGGTCAACACCAGCATAATCAATGCGTCACTGCCAAGGCCAAACTGCAAACCCAGCAACGGTGACATCAACACCAGCGGCACACCAGAAATAAGCCAGTGAGCCAATATCTTGCCAAATACCAACAACGCCAACGGCTGCGGTACCAACAACAGCTGCTCCAACGTACCGTCATTGTAATCGTCCGAAAACAACCTGGTTAGCGCTAGCATGGAAGCCAATAGCGCCGCCACCCAGACCACACCGGCTGCCATGGAACGCAGCAATTCTGCTTCGGGCCCAACACCCAACGGAAACAGGCTGACAACAATGATGAAAAAGAACACCGTGGTCAACACATCCGAACGATGGCGCATAGCCAACGTCAGGTCCCGTGAGATAACACATTTTAACGCTGCGAACATGAAGCCAACCTTAATGGCTACCGAGATGGAGATGTTGGAGCTCACCCACTTCAACATCGACCTCTTGGTGAGTCGTCAAAATCACCATGCCTTTGTCTGCCACATGTTGTTTGATCATGTCCAGCAACTGACTCACTGCCGCCACATCCAGGGCCACGAACGGCTCATCCAAAATCCATAACTTAGATGGCTGTAACATCAAGCGCGCCAATGCCACGCGTTTCTTTTGTCCTTGAGACAGCACCTTCACAGGAAGTTCAACGCAACGCTCCAGCCCCATCGTCTTTAGCGCCACTTCAACCTGACGCTCACTGACATCAAAACCGCCCAGCTTGGCAAATACGCGCAAATTTTCATATCCGGTCAGCTCGAATTTGAGTCCGTAATGATGCCCCAAATAGAGCAGTTCTCGATTAAAGTCCTCACTCAGTTTACGGGTTGATTTCCCATTCCACTGGATCTCGCCCGCCTCGGGCAATACCAGCCCGGCAATTGCGCGCAACAACGTTGTCTTACCGCTGCCATTGGCGCCATGCACATGCAGCAAACTGCCTTCACCCATACTGAAAGACAGATCCGCAATTAACTGCCTGTCTCCCCGCACACATTCAAGATTGGCGATATTGAGCATTAAAAACCGAGGCCCTGCTGCGACTCAAAAAGACGGAAGATTATACATCAATCCGGAGGATTGTCCCGGCCTGGCCGATAAGACTAATTATCAAGGGCTTAGCACCACTCGAAAGCCATTACTGGTGTCTTCGAACTTGGCCTCGTAGACGCCCCGCACGGTCGAACCCAGATAGTCGGCCCGGTTGGCCCAGCCGCCGCCACGCAACACCCGTTGCGAACAATCCCCACCGCCCCAGGCGCGACTGTCTTCAGGCGCACCGGTGTAATCATCGTGCCAGCAATCCTGTACCCACTCCCAGACATTGCCATAAATGTCGTAAAGCCCCCACGGATTAGGCTGGCGCTGCCCTGCTGCTGCGGTACCGATCTTACTTGGGGCATCGAACCAGGCATAACGACGCAGCTGACTGACATCGTCACCAAAGAAATATTGAGCTTCACTGCCGGCCCGGGCGGCGTATTCCCATTCTGCTTCTGTCGGCAGGCGGTATTTGTTTGTCCCCTCTTGCCTGTTGAGCTCCTCAAGGAACGCCTGTGTTTCGAGCCAGGTAATGTTCTCCACCGGGCGGCGCGGATCCTGATATTCACTCGGGTTAAAACCCATCACGGCCAGCCACTGCGCCTGGGTCACTTCATGGGCAGAGATATAAATTGATGAAACCTTAACCTCACGCGTGGGACCACGGCCAGGCTGATCGTCACCCATGACAAAACGGCCAGCGGGCAATTTGACCAGCTGCATACCGACGCTGTTGCTGATAACTTCCAGACCCTGCTGCGGCTGACTCAGCTGCTGCCGATCGGCTACGCGTTGATAACCGATCATGGCGAGGCCTCCGGCCAACACCAACACCAACACCACGCCAACCACCAGCGCGATGGCACTCTGTGTTTCTAATTTTCCCTGTTTACTCATCTATTTCTACCTGCAACGCGGCCGCACTCGTGACGATGGACCGTGGTATTATTATCGGCTTAGCTTATAAAAGTTGCCGATGATAACGTGTTCTCGGCCCGAGCGACCAGTAAAAGCGAATGAGTGAACAGACCGCCATCCAGGCAGGCGAAGGCCTTAACAACAAACTAGCGACATTAAGACGTCATATTCAGCACACCATCGTCGGCCAGAATCAGTTGGTCGAACGGTTGCTGATTGGCCTGCTCGCTGACGGCCACCTGCTGCTGGAAGGGCTGCCCGGCCTGGCCAAGACCACGGCAGTGCATACCCTGGCAGACGGCATGGCGCTCAGTTTTCGCCGCATCCAGTTCACCCCGGATCTAATCCCTGGCGACATCACCGGCACCGACATCTTCCTATCACAGCAAGGCGAATTCAAATTCATCGAAGGGCCGATCTTCAACGAGATTATCCTGGCGGACGAAATCAACCGCGCCCCGCCCAAGGTGCAATCCGCCCTGCTGGAAGCGATGCAGGAGCGTCAGGTCACCATCGCCGGTATCACGCGCAAACTGCCTGCGGTGTTCCAGGTCATCGCCACCCAGAATCCACTCGAGCAGGAGGGCACTTACCCATTGCCAGAGGCACAGCTGGATCGCTTTCTGATGAAAGTGGAGCTTGGTTACCCGCAACAGGATGACGAGCTGGAGATTCTCAAACGCGAAACCAACAAACTGCAAACTGGTGAACGCGCCAGTGGCCTGGCAGTGCTTACTCCGGACGAGATCGCTGCGGCTCGTAATGAGGTCAACCAGATTTATATGGATGAGATGCTGCAACGCTACATCGTCACCCTGGTGAATGCGACTCGTAATCCCGGCGCCTGGATCGCAGAAGCCAAGGACTGGCTCGCCTATGGCGCTTCACCGCGCGCCACCCTGGCACTGGCACGCTGCGCCCGCGCCCTGGCGTATCTGCGTCAACGCGACTTTGTTGAACCCGCCGACATCATCGACCTCACCTATGAGGTGCTCAATCATCGCATCGGTTTGAGCTTTGCTGCCCGCGCCGAGGGCATCAACTCACGTCAAATCATCCAGCAATTGGTGGACACCGTCCCCGTACCCTGAGGAGCCTGATGAACAGCGAGGCCCTACTGAATACCCATGAATTGGAATTGCTGCGCTTTCAGGCGCAACACCTGCCCGGCTATCGCGCCCATGGCACCAGTCAGCTAAGCGGTGCGCAACTCTCGCTGCAACGCGGCGCCGGACTGGAGCTGGAAGACCTGCGTCATTATCAAATGGGTGATGATGTGCGCCACATCGCCTGGCGCGCAACGGCGCGTAGCGGCCAGCCAATCAGCAAGGTGTTCCGCGCCGAGCGGCGCCAACGTATATTGTTATTGATTGAACAACATCCAGGCATGGTTTTCGCCACCCGTGGTGAACTGAAGGCCGCCGTGGCCAGCCGTGCCACAGCCTTGATCTGCTTCGCTGCGCTTCGCCAGGGTGCCGAAATCGGTGGCATGGTGGTTAACCGTCAAACTGAGTTCTTCCAGCCAGGCACACACCTCGATCAAGTGTTAAGCCTGATCGGCGCCGCCAATCTGAACCCCGGCCATGACTTCGCCGCAATTCAACCGGCCGACAATTTAACCCAACTGCAACATCTGGCGCAGCGTCACGACACCATTTATCTGATCAGTGATTTTCAACATTGGACAGAACAATTGCTGTCACCACTAGCTCAGCTTGCCGAGCAGCACACGCTTCACGCCCTGCAAATTATTGACCAGGGTGAACAACGTTTGGAGGCGGTGGGTAAACTCAGAATCCGCTCACCCTTTGATGGCAGCGAATTGATTATCGACACCGACAATGACCAACTGCGGCAGCAATATGCGGCCAGCATGGCAAATAAACAGCAGCAACTGGAACATCTGTTTCGTCGTAGTGGTGTACATCACCACACGCTTTTCACCGATGCTGAGATCATCCCGACGCTGACCCAGGCACTATGAACGAACAACAATGGCAACAAATCAATCAGCAACTGGCCGGGATAGAACTACCACCTGAGCCAAACTGGTGGCCATTAATCTGGATCATTATTGCGGTTGTTGGCCTTGCTCTGCTGCTAACTGGTCTAGTAATCTGGCAAAAACGAACATCCACTTCACACAACACGCTTGCCGATCAAGCCACTCAACGATTGAATCAACTGCAACAGGCTTGGCAGCGTGGCGATCTGGATCAGCGTTACACCGCTTATCAACTCGCCACCCTGATTAGGCTTGGATTAGGGCTGCAACAACTCAACAACACCACGCCTGCATTTTTATCTGACCAACAAATACAGTGGCAAACCACCATCAACACATTACAGCAACTGCGTTACCAATCCAGCAGCGACAAACCATTAACTGACAAGACATTTGACTCAATACGCAGCTGGCTTAAACGGGTGGCTACATGCTAAATCTAGTAAGCCCTGCCTGGTTGTTAGCCCTGCCCCTACCCTGGCTGTTGTGGTTGGTTGCGCAACAACGCCGACAAATAAAAGCGTATCAAGCAACGGCTCTGTATCATCCTCAGGCCGCACTACTTGCCAGCCTTAGCCAACAAACCCGCCAGCAACTACCCTGGTTATGGCTGATTGGCTGCACCCTGCTGTTACTAGCGCTGGCACGACCACAATGGCTTGGTGGCGATGATCATCAGGGTCGCAATTTTATGCTCGCCATCGATATCTCCAGCTCGATGAAAGCACAAGACTTTTATGTCGACGGCCTTCCCGTTAACCGCCTCGATACAATCAAACACGTGGCCAATCAATTCATCGCCGCACGCCAGGGTGATCGCATTGGTCTGATCGTCTTCGCTGATGATGCCTACACGCTTGCGCCTATTACCAATGACTTGCAGCTAATCACAGGCCTGCTCAATGATATTAGTCAGGGCATGGCTGGACAAAAAACGGCTATGGGACAAGCCATCGCCCTGGGTGTCAAACGCCTGGAACAACTTGATAACAAATCGCGCAACCTGATTCTGCTTACCGATGGCAGCAATACGGCTGGCGAAATCCATCCGCTCAATGCCCTGGAGATAGCCAAGCTGCACCAGGTAAAGATCTACACTATTGGCGTAGGCAATTCGGGTAAGGTGTTATTCCAGCGTGGCCCGGCACAAGACCCAGACTTTGTTGAAGTACCGTTGGATGAAACATTGCTTCAACAACTTGCCAGCGAAAGCGGCGGCCGTTATTACCGAGCCGGTGATACCGAAACACTGCAACAGATTATCCAGGATATTGAACAACTGGAAACCATTCCAATTGAAGCTATGATCAGCCCGCCGCGTGAATGGTATCTGCTGCCACTGTTAGTCGGACTCGTACTGTTGGGACTAAACCAATGGCGTAATACTCGCGAGGCAATGGCATGAGTGGTGTTTGGTCTGCCCTGCAGTGGTCTAATCCGTGGTGGCTACTGCCGGCATTACTGCCATTGCCGCTGTTGTTTTGGCAGCCCAGGCTCGCTCAGCTGCCACGCCTGGAGCAATTCATCCAACGCCATCTCTGGGCCAAGGTGTTAAGCACACCGCTGCAAATCAACAGGCGCCAACAGCAGATTAGTTTTATGATTATCTGGATCCTGCTTAGCATTGCTTTGGCTGGTCCGTTCCTGGTGACACAAGACAAACAACAGATTGAGCAGTTGGCCGCAAATATTGTGGTGATCATGGACATCTCACCTTCAATGGGTGTTGAAGACGTGGCACCAAACCGGCTTGAGCGCGGCAAAAAACTGCTAACAGATTTCAGCCAATCGTTAGAACAACATCGCCTGGCATTGATTGCCTTTTCAGCCAATGCCTATACCGTGTTGCCGCTGAGTCATGATACGCAGGCGTTTCGTCATTTTCTTAATCAGCTGGATCCTTCACTGGCGTATGTCACAGGTTCTAACTTGAGCCGTGCCTTGCGCCTGGCGCAACAGAGCCTTGATGTTAAAGATTCTGCGGGCCATTCAATTAGCGGCCTGGTGTTATTAATCAGTGACGGTGAGATCCATGACCCCGAGGCATTACCGACGGCAGCCAGTCTGAATCAAGCCAGCCATAAACTCATCACGCTCGGCATTGGCACTGAACAAGGGGGGCCGGTACCACTGGCTGCAGGACGACTGGTGCGTCAGAACGGCAAAATACTCACCTCACAGTTACAGCGCTCAACATTACAAAGCCTGGCCCAAGTGGGTGGTGGCCAGTATTTTGACCTGCAACCAGAGGCATGGTCTGAAATCGAAACCGAAATCGGTATGCTGCAACAAAGCATTTATCAATCCGAAATTAAAACCCAAATGGGCCAACCACTGTTTCCGATTTTTATATTCTTGGCGCTATTGATCTTGTTCTGGCACGGTCTTAATCGGCCTCAAGGTTTGGCCATGCTGATCGGTCCATTTCTTTTTATCCATACTCACCCTGCCGATGCCGCGCCATGGAACGAAGCCAAAGGGCTCGAGCAACTGCAAAGCCATGACAACCTGGGGGCGCTGAAAACCTATAGCCAACTGCAAAATTATGTTGGGCTCATGGGTCAGGGTGTAGCGGCCTACCGCCTGCAGGAGTGGCAAGCTGCGTTAACTGCTTTTCAACTGGCCTACAACCTGGCAGACAACAATCAGGACAAGGCCCGTGCCGCCTACAATCAAGGCAATACCCTGGCCCAACTACAGCAGATTGATCAGGCCATTGCATCTTTTGAACTGGCCATTCAACTGCAACGCAGTTATCCCCGCGCCGCCCACAACCTGATGCTACTAAACAAAGCCAAACAGGAGTGGGGCGGAGGACAAAAACAGGCAGCGCAGCAACAACCCCGCCCGGGACCAAATCAAACAGACGAAAGCATGAACACAGGTGCTGGTGGTGATGCCGATAATAACCCACTCTCTGGTCAAAGTGAGCAAGGCGCCCGCATAAGCAAAACTGACGGCCAACAAAGTGGTGATCGGGAAAAGCAAGACGCCACCCTAAGTGAAAGCCTGGCGCAATGGAGCCAGATGGATAAGCTCAGTATTCAACCGCCCGCGCAAGCCTGGCAACAATACCGCAACCTAAAAGAAGACAATCAAACCATGCTGCAACGCCGCTTCGAAATTGAAGACAAGCGAGTCAGCGGTCTGGTGGAGCAAAAGCCATGGTAACGCGTTTACTACTGACACTGCTGAGCAGCCTGTTACTTATTGAGACAAGCTGGGCGGCCGAATTCAACGCCCAGGTTGATCGCACACAACTGCAACTCAACGAACCGTTGTTGTTCACTTTGAGCCTGATCAACAGTGATAACCGCCTGCGTGCTGAAGGGGTTGATCCTAATGTTGACCTGACTCTGCTGAGCAACAACTTCAATGTTGGCAGACCATCAGCCAGCACTAACTACAACATCTATCTTGGTCAGGGTCGTTCCACATCAGAGATCAAGGTAGAGCTGTTTCCGAAACATACCGGCACGCTCACTATTCCACCATTTATGATTGATGGCCTGAGCACTGAAGCAATCGAAATAGATGTATTGGAGATAGATACCACCATAGCTGATGAAATCTTTGTGCGCAGTGACGCTAATGTTATCAGCCCCTGGGTAGGGCAACAGGTGGTGGCTTACCTTGATCTTTATCATCGCGTTGAATTGGAGTCTGCATCACAGGGCAGTAATTTTGAAACGGCGCCGGTACAGATTGAGATGCTTTCCAACTGGAAAATGCCGCAGGCAACACGACAAGAAACCGTTAATGGCTTTGACTACGAAGTTGAGCGCATCGCCTGGTCGGTATTTCCCAATCAGGCAGGCGTGTTCTCTGTGCAGCTACCTGATATTTGGGTGACTACCAAGGCTGGGCGCCAGCTGCGCCTGCCGCATCAAACACTGGACTTTGAAGTCAAAGCCTTACCCGCGGATGTACCAGCAGACATCATCATCGGCAGACCCACACTGACAGCATCATCTTTGCCTGACACTTTAAAACAATATGAACTCAACGAATTGACACTGACCCTGAAGGCACCAGTAGGCGTCACGGCCTTACCCAGATTATTACCTGGCATAACATTACCCGAAGGTTTGAAGCTCTACCCGGACCCGGCGCGTTATCACACTGAACAAACAAGTGCTGGCATTATGGATGCTGCCGACTATTCACTGTCAATCATGCCACTCTCTGCTGGTGAATTTGAGCTGCCAGCCATACGCATCCCCTATTTCGATCCGGTAACTGGCCAGGCTGCCTTAGTAGAACTGCCCGGCCAAACAATTAATGTAGCGCCCGGGACAATGCCGCAACCAGAGTCTGTTGTAACTAGTACCGATACCGTCGCCACATCAAAGATTAAACCAACGAGCAACACTCAACCCAATTGGATTTGGCAACTCGCCACCGTCATCATGACACTGCTTTGGCTGACCACCTTGTTGAAGTTATGGCGTAAAGGCAATGATAAAACGCCAGCACCTACAACAACGTCAATCACGAGACCACAGGATAAACGTCATCCATTACAACAACAGCTGTTAAACGCGATGGGCAGCAATACACTGGAACAAGGCCTGCAACGCTGGATGGCATACCATCCTGAGGATAGGACGATTGCAGAAGCAGTCCATGCGTTGCAGAGTTTTTGTTATGGACGCAGCGATGAATCGATAGAAAATATACAAACCAAGGTTGACCTAGCAGTATTACGTATCAAACAAACACCAATCTCAGCCGCTTCGAACGAAGCAGATCCATGGCAGGCAGAGAGTTTCACGCAACCGAAAAAGAACTAGTCCCGTGATCACTGACGAAAGGAAATGTGTTTGTTCAACAGAAACTGGACAAGGACCACGGGGGGCATAACGGCAATTTTTGCAAGATTGCCATCAATACCAAGCATGTTGTGTAGCAAATATATCAAGGACGACCCAATTATTAATCCCAGCGCCGACACTGCGACAAAGGAAGAGAATCGAAACAGAATTTTATCCGTTGTCCTGAAGTTGTACAAAGCGTTGAGCGTGTAACTCTCAACGGTCGCGATTGACACAGATAAGATATTCGAAGTAACCGCACTCAAGTCGAATAGATTGAATAAAATCACGAAAGCGAGTAAATCGACTGCGGCCGCGGATCCTCCAATCAACAGATATGTAGAAAACTTAGGATAGCGATTGAAGAGCCTGTTGATAAATTGTCTAGGACCCATAATTTTCGAAACTGGTACTACAATTGCTCCATTTTTTTAAATACGCCAAAAATCTTTCTTGTCACTTGCTCTCCAAAAGGTTGTTTCCAAGTCTTTCCTTCAGGGAACATTTCAAGAGATGATTCAATTTTTTCCGGATGGCTCCCAACCACCACATTCGCACCAACCTCCACTGTTTCAGGCCGCTCAGTGTTTTCACGCAAGGTTACGCAAGGCGTTCCAATAATGCATGCTTCTTCCTGGATTCCACCTGAATCGGATAAAACCGCGTTCGCTTTACTAATCAGCATAAGCATATCCAGATAGCCAACTGGTTTAATAGGTTGAATGCAATCTGGCATATCAATATTCAACTGGGATAAGCTTTTTTCGGTTCTCGGATGAATTGGAAAAATTACCGGCAGGGAGTGTTTATTGGAAACTCGTTTAAGACCTTCAAATATTCGGATTAAGACCTCCTTATGATCAACGTTCGATGGTCTATGAAGCGTCAATAGAAGATACATTTTTGGGGAGATATTTAAATTTTCTAGTATTTTTGATTGTTGTTGAGACAGCTCCATCGCTTGGTGGACCGCATCAACAATCGTATTTCCAGTTGAAAATATCTTCGCCATTTCAACGCCTTCACCCAAAAGAATATTTTGCTGTTTTTCAGTCGGGCATAAAAGGTATGTTGAAAGATGATCAGCAACAATTCGGTTTACCTCTTCGGGCATATTCCGGTCGTAACTCCGTAGACCCGCTTCGACGTGGGCAATTGGGATCTGTAGTTTTGATGCCGCCAGGGCCGCAGCGAGAACAGTATTAGTATCCCCTTGAACAATTACCATATTTGGCTTTTCCTGCAATAGTACTTTTTCAATCTCTATGAGCATAGAGCCGGTCTGCATCCCGTGAGACCCAGACCCGATCGCTAGATTATATTTTGCGGGCGGAAGAGCCAGCTCCTCAAAAAAAACACTATCGAGCTCCTGGGTATAATGCTGGTTTGTATGAATGATAAAAAAGGCAATTTCATGCTCTAGGCAATAACGCATGACAGGGGAAAGTTTGATGATTTCCGGACGTGTTCCGAGCACAATTGCTATTGTCATATCTTTGCCTATTCCCTGTACAACATTTTAAATTTTGTCTTTAATCACAGCGCTAAACGGAGTCAACTATGGAGCTGGTATAGCCTTCGCGCCACAATTTTGAGAAAAGTCATGAATCAGGTATGGTAGCAGCTAATGTAATGCATAAAAATAGAATAAGAATAATGGAGAGCATGTAGGTGTCCGACTCTGTATCCAAACACCAAGCAGCAACCTCGCACGATACAAAGTGCTTTGTCTCACTCGCGCTTGCCGGATTCAACGAAGCTGCCATCGTCGAAAAGAATCTCGCCACGTTATGCGATTACATGGAATCGTTGGAAGCCAAGTACCGGTGGGAGATTGTATTTGTAAACGATGGTAGCGAGGATGATACCGGGGCACTCGCAGAGGCCTTTGCTGTAACCCGACAGAATGTCCGCGTACTGCATCACCCCAGAAACTTCGGCCTGGGCCAGGCATTGCAAACCGCGTTTGCCAATTGCCGCGGTGACTATATCGTCGTCCTCGACATTGATCTCAGCTATGGTCCCGAACACATTCCTAAACTGGTAGACAGGATACAAGAGAGTAAAGCCAAGATCGTGGCGACTTCCCCGTATATGAAGGGCGGTAAAATCTCTAATGTACCGTGGCTGCGCAAATATCTTAGTGTCGGATCGAACCGGTTTCTGTCGACGGTGGCTAAGGGTAATCTCTCTTCGCTGACCCCTATGGTTCGAGCATACGATAGAAAGTTTGTCCAAAAGCTGGATCTTGGCTCCATGGGGATGGATATCAATCTTGAAATCATCCACAAGGCGATGTTGCTGAATGCACACATCGAAGAAATACCGTCTCATTTGGATTGGGCGCTGCAACGGGAGGAGGGTGACACGCGGCAATCAAAGATGAAAATCTTCCGTCATACTGTGGCGGTGTTGGTGTGGGGCTTCTTGTTTCGCCCCGTGTTGTTTTTCTTAGTGCCTGGGCTCATTTTCCTTGCCGCATCAATCTACACAAATTTTTGGACCTGTCTGCATATTTACGAGCAATATCAAAAACTGCCCCCCGGACCCTGGGGTATGGATCGATTCGATGCTGCGGTTGCAGCCGCCTTTAGTGTCGCTCCACACACCATTATCATCGGTGGCATGACACTGCTGCTGGCGGTAAATTTCATTGCCTGGGGCATATTGGCTCTCCAGAACACCAACTACTTCGAGCAGATGTTTCATCTCGGTACGACAATCATGAATGATCAGCGGCAATCTAAGAAAGGTGATGGCTGATGCGATCAGACCTATGAACCATCGTACCGGCTCCAACAGTGGTAAAGCAGAAACAAATAGCTCTACGGGAAGGCCGTTAGCCACCCTATCGCTGGATCTCGACAACCACTGGGCATACCTTAGGGGACACAATGCAGAAGGCTGGGAGACATTTCCTTCCTATCTCGAGCTGGTAGTACCACGCATCCTGGAGTTCTTGAGCAATCGCTCACTCACAATCACTTTCTTCCTCGTTGGTCAGGACGCCGCTATTGAGAAACACCAAAAGGTGTTGAGTTCGATTGCAGCAGCTGGACACGAAATTGCGAACCACTCTTTTGGACATGAGGCGGGGCTACACCTCTATTCTGAGCAACAAATTAAGGCAGAATTGGATCAAGCAGAAATACACATCGAGCGGGCAACCGGGTATAAACCAGTTGGATTTCGTGGTCCGGCCTATTGCCTATCGAATGTAGCGTTGGCCGAACTTGCCAGGCGCGGGTATCGATACGACGCATCCACATTGCCGACTTTTCTAGGCCCCCTTGCCCGGGCCTACTATTTCGCCAAGGTGGGCATGTCGTCAGATGACCGGCGTAAACGCCGCAAGATGTTGGGTGGCGGAATCTCAGAGGGATTTCGCCCGCTCAAGCCGTATCGCTGGCGAACCGAACATGGAGAGTTGCTCGAAATCCCGGTCACCACCATGCCGGTTATCCGCTCGCCCATCCATGTTACCTATTTGCAGTGGTTGGGACGTTTTTCGCCATGGCTGGCACGAACCTATTTTCAAATGGCATTGAAGTTGTGTCGACTCACCAAAACCTCTCCATCGTTATTGCTTCATCCTACGGATTTTCTAGGTGCAGATGACCCTTTATCACCTTCTTTCTTACCGGCCATGGATGTCTCAAGAGAGAAAAAATTAAATTTGCTAAGCCAGGTAGTGGGTGACCTGAGTGACGAATTTGATATTCTAACTTTGCGCGGCTTCGCAGAGCAGCTTGAACAAAGCTCGAATGTTCCAGTGATGGTGCCTGACTTTAACACCACTTAAGATGCAGACGATTGAGATCGAATCGAAATCATAATCGCTGTTAGTACTTTGCAAAATTATGGCGCAATCTGGAGGGTGAGTTCAGAAATCATCTCGTCAACCACCTCGCAACATGAGTTCCACGAGTTCACTTTAGGGTAGAGGTGAGCGGTGGTAGCCATGTAGAGTCGTCCAGGGATCACAGTATAAGGCGGTTTTCGTTGTTGATAACCGACGGTCCAGATGGGCTCAACAAAAGGTGCCTTGAACAAGAACCGGTCAATAACCTTGGCTCCCGAGCGAGGAAATAACGCCTCTAGATCGCGCTGATAAAGTTCTAGCAACTCCTCTTCTCCACGCGTGAAAAGCTCACTGTCGCGATGTGTATAGTTAACCAGGTAGTTGACATAGAGACCTTGCGATCTTTCCAAAGGCATGAGATTTGACATCTCGATCACACCCTGCGCCGTTGATCCACTATCCACAAAAGGCATCCAGTAATACGGGGAGAGCGGCTTATCTAACAGGAACATCCCACAGACGACACCTTGGTAATCTAAGCTGAGATCCCGTAAGCGCGGATCGACAGGGAGATCTGCCATCAACTGCTGACACGCAGTCAAAGGTAGCGTGCAGATCACGTAATCGAAATGCATGTCCGGAACATCATCGAGCGCCAATACCATACCCGCACCATCGAGTGCGATAGAGCGCACTGGCTTGTTTAGATGGATCGTATGCCCACGCTCCTGAAGCAATTGCGCGAACGCATCGATCAACGATTGATAACCACCACTAAGGTAACCTTTGCGTTCGAGTTTAGTGTTTTTCTCCCGGCTTAGCCGACTGGATAACCAAAGCGCCGGAATTTCAGAATAGCGATCGCCAATCTTGGCCGCGAGCAGCGGTTTCCAGAGTATCTCGAAGGCCCGCTCACCGGCCATTCTGCGCAACCAATCTGCTGCGGTGATTTCATCCAGGTCCATACTGACTCCACGATAACGAGCCCAAATTGCCATCAGTCCCAGCCGCAGTCGTTCGTGCAGGCTTAGCGGGTCGAAGCGAAGCAGGTCCGCGGCTGTGTTGAGTGGATAGTCACGTCGCTGGTAAAGAAAACCCATCCGTGTTTCGCGCCAGAGTAGCTCTGTCTCGAGCCCCAACTCACGGATAAAGCCGATGAGCGCATCATCATTCGGTAGAAGACAATGGTAGAAGCGCTCGAGATGACCATCCCGGTACGGAAACGTAGATCCCAGGCCACCCAGCACATCTGCCCCCTCAAATAAGGTCACCTGATGGCCGAGGGCGGCTACACGGTGAGCGGCCGCCAGGCCCGAGATCCCGCCACCAATAACTGCGGCATGCAGGCTCATGCGCTAGCTGCCTGACACTGAGCGGCCCCTGTGACCGGGCTAACCCTACGCCAATTATTGTGAATTATTCTGTGTAGTGAAAGTCTGTGGCGTTTATGAATGAGCAACTCATTCCCCTTGTAGTTGTGGACAAGCTCAAACGGTATGGCAATCTTCAACCAAGCGTCTTGTTCATTTTAAGGATGTTTTGATTATTTCGTCACTCACCCAGAGAGCGGACACAAACCGGGCGAAGCGTAGACCCGGAATCCTGTGGTTCTAATACTATACGTTTTTAGATTTCGGTACACGCGGGAATGAAGACAAACGAATTAATCAGAGCATCCTTAATTTATAAAAGACCGCTGCCTAAATATTAGCTCCATACCGAATAAATCATACGGAATTTACAAGATACAGCAAGCCAGTGTTAGCACCCATATCAAGTAGTTTTAGACCTATCTAGACATTGCATATTTACTGCCGACAGAAGTTGAGAAAATGTCTCGCACATAATAGGCGGATAAGTCGGTTCAAGCTGTCAAAACCAGCATTGAAGAATATGCCAAGCATTGTTCCTATACATAACAGTCACATTGAAATAATATGCTTTAATAACCGCAGGCAGATTAATCGATGAGAATACTGCCTGCCACAAGCGACACACACCCGGATCGCATATAGCAAATGAACAATAATATAAAAGATGTGCTACGCACTATTCTAGACACAGTCTCCCAGCACAAATATCTCCTCGGATTAATCATATTATCCTTAATCGCAGCAGTGCTACGGTTTGACGGTTTGACGTTTCAGAGTTATTGGCTCGATGAATTGTTCAGCGCGTCTTTCAGCGATCCAGACAATTCTTTTATGGAAGTATTTAATCTAACAGTCGAAGGTCTCTACCCGCCTTTTTACCAGATATTGCTATGGTTTTGGTACAAGGTATTCGGCTATACAGAATTTGCCGGCCGGTCACTTTCTGCTGTGGCGGGAATACTCCTCATACCTTCAGTCTTTTATCTAGGTAAAAATTTGTTCAGCGAAAAAGTCGGTATCTATGCTGCGGCCCTCGCCACATTTAATATATTCTTAATCACTTACTCTCAAGAAGCCCGGGCCTACTCATTACTATCACTTCTAAGCGTGTTATCTAATTTATATCTCGCAAAAACATTAAGAGACCCGCACAAACTAAATCTCGTCGTTTATATAGTGATCACAGCAGCACTTGTGAACACTCATTATTTCGGGTTTATTATTGTCGGAACTCAAGGAATTTTCTTACTGTTCTTATTTCTGTTCGAACGAAAATTCAGCTTACAAACATTCCTATATGCAGCCATTTCCTTTTTCGCTATCAGTGTCTCTGCTTTGCCCACCTTAAGCCATATGATTACAAACCTTGGGCATAAAGAAATCTGGATCAAGGATCCAAGCGCTGATTATTTTACCGATTATTTTCAAAACTATTTTTACGGAGAACATCTGGCATTTTTGTTTGCCGCACTGATATTGATTGCAATCACACAGCTAATCAACACCAAAAACGAAAAGTATTCAATTGGGTTTCAGGTCATCATGTTCTGGATAATTGTGACCTATACTTTCCCGTATCTCAGAAGCATTAGCTTTGCGCCAATCTTGGTACCCCGGTACACAATCATTACATTACCCGCAATTATTATTCTTGTTGCTCTAGGGATAGAAGCATTTAAAAACCGAAGCATTCAAATGCTAATCATCTTGACGTCCCTGTTACTGTCAATCTCGACCCTGTTTATAGAGAGTGAGTATTATACGAAAATCACAAAGGACCAATATCGAGAATTGGCACTCGAGATCATTAACAAGCAAGATGGATTACCAGTCTATGGATTGAAATACATACCGGGCAAGTTCAATGTTTACTTTAAACAGTTATCAAGTGACATAAGAACACAAAGGTCATCGGTATTAAGGCACCAACTAGATAGCGGAACGGCACCCAGCGAATTCTGGCTACTTGATGCACATCGGGATTTACTCGAAACTGACATCATATCCAACTATGAATTAGAGATGGTTGAGAGAATCCGCAAGAAGGGCGCGATCGCTGTACGGTTACGTAGTGAAAATTATGCGCCTAGCATTAACATGATTCAGCCGCAACAACTAAGCTTCAACGAGCCTTATTTTATTGCTGAAAATGGAATCATAAAGCTGGCCCCATCTAGCAGTGTAACCATCACGGATTTTGTTCGGCACGGCGAATCATTACTACTGTCATTTCTCGCTAAAAGCAAGATGACATCTGAGCATACATCAAACATCAGGATTACTATTACAGATGAAAATATGGAAGGAGAGCCTGTTGATAATGTCGTGGCAATACGTCAAAGCCTGAACCCCTTTTATGTCTTCCTGAGCTGTTCTGAGTGCGCCAGCTTATCCGTGACTATTACACTAGCGAACGATGAGAGTGGTGAGCACGATCAGTTGCATACGGCCGCTATCATCCAGGATATTAAAGCCCAACCATTTAACATTAAACACGAAGAATCGGAGTGGAATGATAGTAGTCATCTGATCATAGACGAGAAAACGTTTATTTACATCGATCAGCCTCCATCAAAGCAAATCAGCTTGTCTTTGGACAGCAATGATACCTATCGCGCCTGCCTGTTGGACGACAGACAAAATGAAATACATTGCAATCTCTTCGAGCCCAGTGATGGAGAGTATATGAAACACCATACCTGGGAGATGCCAGCGCACCTGCGTTCAGAGATATCTAGAGCAAGAATAATTAGTATTGATCCGACCTCGGGGGATCACAAATACTCCATTGGGTATTTGGATCTAGAGTGACGTAGTCGGCGTACGTGTAATTCGACTGCATACCAACCTGACAAGGACTGTCAAATCTGAATCTTTAAAGCACTAGCATTGAATACCTAAAAAACCGTGCGCGAGCAAGACTTCCACCTCGCGCACGACCAAAGGGAGCGCCGCCCAACCCCTTTGGTCCTTATTTCACATCTATAGTGTGATCTTTTGCATCGGGCATATCTGCCTCAAGACTATTTCGCTCCTGCCATTCTCCACTGCGACGTTCAATCCACTCCTGTTCCGCTTCAGGCAATGGACCACGTTTAAGTGCTGACTCCCACTCCCATAAAGCTGAACGCGCTTTACGCAGGAAGGGATCATTAGGTGGCGAGAGATGAATAAAGGTACGCATGGCGCCGAGCGCTGCGTCTAGTTCGCCCAGCTGCTCCAGCGATACCGCCAGGCCCCAGTAGGCATTGGCCTGATACGGTTTGAGTTCAATCGCGGCGTTAAAAAAATCTGCCGCTGCCTTGTAATCCTGCTTGCCAATCAAGGCGTAACCCATGTTGACATAGGCTTCGGGCATTTTCGGCGCCAGCTCAATCACACGATGCAGGGCGGTAATGGCGAAATCAAACTGATTGGCATGCAGCATTGCGACCGCCTGCTGGAAACGTTCATCAATCAACCGCTGCCGGTATTGTTGCGCATGGCCGCGCGGATCAGCCTTGGCGTCGACGAGTATCTCCTCAGTTTCAATGACAGGCTGAAAGACAAACTGGGCACGATTGGCAAACCCTGACATCATCGCCAACATCACCAACACCAACATGACTGTCGTGATAGCCGTGGTTTTTTCGAGCAGGTTGTGTGACTCAACAACAGACATGGATCAAATAACTCCCTTGTGCGCGGCTTCGCTGTAATACGGCGCGCCAAAATAGGTGGTGAACGCAAGGCCAAAAATCGCCAGAATCACCAGAGCCCCCATCCGGATAGGAATTTTGAAACTCAAGCGGGCATGAATACCTGCACCGATAGAAAGCCAGGTGATGAAAGAAGAGGTTTCCAGTGCGTCCCAGGACCAATAACGCCCCCAGGCATCCTGCGCCCAGACCGCGCCTGCAATCAGCATCAGGCTATCAAACACCAGTGCCAGCATCATGAAACGCCAGGCAAGCTGATCAAGCGCTGCGTCGCTCATATTGGAAAATGAACGGCCAAAACGCGGAATGGCTCGCAACAAAATGACACCCGCCAACCCTGCTGCCACCAGACAGAACGAAAGAAAGACCTTGCCGAACCCAACATGAGCCCAAAGCCAGTTGTTATGGTATGTAGGTGGAAAGCGACTATCGACCGGCTCGAGAAACAGGATCCAGGTGCCTAAAATCCAGATCAGTGGTAACACCACCACAGCACTTGAACGAAGGCTTGGCACGCGCCAATAGACGATGGCATAAATCAAACCAAGACTAAACAGCTGACTCATCAGCAGCTCATAGAGATTGACGAAAGGGCCGTGACCGAGTCGATCCCAACGCACACCAAGAGCAATGGTCAACAACACAACACCACTAACAATAAACAATAATATCCAGCGTTCAGTATTGCGGCTTGGCAATGCAATAGAGCCGACACCGCCAAGCTGCCAGACAGTGCGAAAGGCGATTATCGTCGCCAGAGCATAGGAGAAAAGACCGGCCCACATCCAGGGAAGTTCTGTAACTGTGCTTGTCATCTATTTGTTTCCACCTGATTCACTTTCTATCCTGCGCCTTGCCCGCTAACTGCTCTGGTGATTGATCTTCTGGCTGGTCCATGGGCTGGTCCTGAAATTTACTCCAGTAATGCAGACACAAACCAAACACCGTGATCATCGCTGCTATAAACAGCCATTTCAGTGTCGGGTCATAAAAAATCTTGTAACCCATCCAGGTGCTCAATGCCTCATAACGTAAATGACCACCTGGCAAATCGATGCCTTGGCCCGGCTGCAATTCAACCCGCTGGTCGCCGTCATTAACGACTAACACGGCGTGTGTTTTGGCACCATCCAAGAGCCAATCTGCCTCACGGTCAAAATCGGTTTCGAGACGCAGCCAGAACTTGATTTCTTCCTCGCTACCTGGCGGCAACCAACTATTCGCCTGCTTGTAATCAAACAGCGGATAGGAAGGCATGTGTATCGTACCTGTCATTGCCTCACCCTGTTCTGTAATCCATGTCAGAACCGCCGCAAACCCCTTGTTAAAGGTGGTATAGAAACGATAGCCATCGATAATCAGCGGCGTATCATCCCCGACCACCTCAGCTTTCCAACCACCTTTGCCGTCAGGTAGCAATATATGGCTTCGTGTCGCCCCACGCACCAATCCTGGCCGGTATTCTACGGTGTAACCCTGTTGGACAAACTGAACCTTGCCCAGTTCACCAAGATGCCACGGGCCCTGCTGCACCTCTTGCATTGCTGACAATTCAAAGACGCTGTCTTGCGTCACTTCGACGCGGGATTCGAAATAGGTCAACTGGCCAATGGCAGTGAGAACGCAAATAGACAGCAGTCCCAAATGAAACAACAACAAACCCGGGCGCCGATTGATGCCTGGCTGGGTAATAATTGCAGCAAGTAAATTAAGCGCGAGAAACAGCAGCGGGGCAATCAACACCCAAGCAGAAACTTCGGCGGGATTGCCATAACTGAGGCTGGCGCCGACAGCTAACAGCGCCATGCCAAGCAAGGTTAGCCGTGTTGAGGCTAACCTGCGTAACCAGCGCATCATGGGATTAGGTTACAGGCCTCACTGCCTGAACCCTGGTCCGTCATCCAGGGTATGTTTCCGAAGTTACCATTACCACCAACATTGCCATTACCGGGATTGCCAGCCGAACCACAGGTGTTATGCACCCATTGGCCACTCTGGCGGAATTGCACAATTTTCAACACTGCGCCATTGTAATAAGGACCACGGTAATAACGGCTGGTCTGATTATTACGCACCTGATTACCACCAGTTGCCAACCCTACTTCACGGCCGATATCGTTCAGATTATTGAGGAAATTTTTGTTCTTCCAACCATGCGGGATCGAAACATGGCAATAACTACAACGGAAATTACTCACCTGTCTTTCTTGAGCATGTCCAGTATGAAGATTTACTGATGGCACATAGAGGCATGATGCCACTCCCAAAGCCGGATCTCGGCTAAAACCACTATCCTTGGTCGAATTCGGGTTAATCACACCGGCGGGATATTTTCTGCCATAGTAGTTGTAGTTGTGACACTTGAAACAGAGACCATCTGCAGCAGTGTTCTGACCGGTTTCATCACTCCAACTGCCTTTCAGCAGGAAGTCGTTTTCTGACCCATGTGGTCCCCACACATTACCATTGGGCTGCAATCCGCGCGGCACTACTGTGCCTTGAGCGGTATCCGAACCGTGGCAATCAGTACAATACATCGTCTGTGTACCCACCGCAGCGTTGAACGGCTCATGCCAGTCATCGGAATCAGCATCGCGCACACCTCCACCACCAGGAACAGCGGTACGACCTGTCTCCTTCAAAATTGGGTGCCAGGCACGATGATTATCAGTAACATAATTAACGCAGTTTCCATTGGGATCAACATAGCCAGCCCGTTTTACATAAGTATTGTAGTAAAGCAATGCAGCGGGATCGGTTAAATCCAGGGTGCCAAAATTAACATCAGCACACTCACCAACACTGCCAGCATATGCCCCAGTAGGCGTAGCAGGGGTCACTTCGCCTTTATGATCATCTGGTGACTGATATTCCATACCTTGGTTGGTATAGTTAAAGAGTGCATTGGTTCCGGCTGGCGTACCACCAGAATGATTGGTGCCCAATGGTGCTGGTGCATCAAAACCATAATTCGAATGGCATTTCATACAAATCTGATACTCACGCGTCACATAAGTCGCGCTGACATCGGCATTGCCACCGACTATAGCGTCACCACGCTTGACCTCAAAGGTGACTGGTCGGCTGGTGAACTCCGTACTGGTCCAGGAGGTTGGCTCAACACCCCAGGCTCCACGCAGGACCCCTGAGGCAAGATTGGTATGCTGCCCTTCCAGCGTACCGGCAATCTGTGAAGTTGTGTGGTTATGGGTCCCTTCAATATCCGGGAACTTGGGGTCGTCATTAAAGCTACGATTCTTGATGACACGATGAGGATTATGACAGTCTGTACACTCGGCATGGCGGTTACTCAGGTCACCCTTGCCGAGACGCTGCTGTGACTCCATGAAGTCCTTGCCGTTTTGCGGCGCCGGGAAAGTACCGATAGCATGGCGTTCTTCGCCAGCTGCCTGGTCTTCACTTGCGATCGGCATGTGGATGCGCATGGTGGTGAAATCGGTTTTAATATCAGGCACTTGAAACACACCCTTGTTTGGCTGCCCCTGCAAGACGTTGCCATCAACTGAATGGCATGCATAGCAAGTCTCTTCTATCGCTGCACCACCGCCCTGCTTAACGCGGATAGCACTTCCACCAGCACTCACAACCTGACCTGCATCATCAGTACCTTCACGCAACAGGCGACGCGAGCCCTGAACGGTATGCGGGTCATGGCAATTCAAACAGGCTGCTTGCCAAACTTGCATATTCTGTGGAAATTCTCGAATCTCGGCCGCGGCATCGGTGTATCTTTCATCTCCCACCGCCATATTGGCATGCGCCGAGTCAGCCCAACCGGATTTCTCGTGACACGCCAAGCAAATAATATCGTTTGCCTGATTATAAGTGCCTTCGACTGGGGTAGTTTGTTGAAACCGGTTAACCCGCAGAAACTTGATATTTTCACCTGAAGTACTGCGTATGTGTGGATCATGGCAGGAGACACATTCCATCTGACCATCTTCCAGAGGTAGTGTTGCTCGATGCGTTCCCGGCCCACGTTCGCCTATAACTGTATCCAGAGAAGGGTCACGCAACTCTCCGTCGCGGCTGGCCTGGGCTGAATCATAAGTGAATGAAATCGGGTGGTCATTGGTCAAGTCCGTGCCGAGGCGGCGGGTAAAACCAGACCGATCGCCCAAACCGGCAGGCATAGTGCCATCAGGTGCTGTACCCCGCATTGGGATGTTTGGGTTTTCAACTCTATTGAGAACATTAACAGCTCCAATAGCCAGGGTGCCGTCATGGCAGGAAAGACATAATTTGGACTTGGTATTGGGTTGGCCAAGATTAACAGCATCAATCGAGGAGCTGGTATAAGGCGTATAAGTAGCACCTGATAATTTGCGATTCCAAATCGGCGCCCGAGCTTGTTTACTCGCTTTATGCGGCGTGTGGCAAAAAGCGCAGATTTGCGATTCTGAAACTGCCTGGACCGTACGCGCAGCACCATCCGGCAACGCAGGTATTACCACGGCGGAGAAATTGTGTTTGGTATTGCGGATATCCGATACTCTTTCTGCTGCTTGGGCGTTAACCGCCAGCAGCGTCGTCAATATCAGAGCTGCTATCACCTGCAACGTCCGACGCATCTCCATCTCCAAGATATTCAAAAATCATCACGCGGCCGTTAAATGTATCCGCAACATAAACATAGTTATTCTCAACCCAGACCCCGGCAGGCAGATAAAACTGTCCCACCTCATGGCCTGTACCGCCAATAGGTAATAATAACTCACCTTCGCGGTTGAATATTAACAAATAGTCGTAATAGGATTCTACCACATAGACTTTACCGTCTTGAGCGACTGCCACCCCCTTAGGACGGGGCAAATCCCCCAAGTAAAGTCCGCGCCGCCCAAAATGGGACTGATATTCACCATCAGGTGAAAAAATCTGTATTCTTGAATTAAGCGCATCCGTCACATAGAGTAAATTCTCGTGCCAAAACAAGTAGGTAGGCCCATTCAGCTGGCCAGCTTCCTCACCAAACTCGCCAAATTCAAACTGAAATTCTCCCACGTCAGAAAAAACCTTGATGTTGTTGGCACCCCGATCTGCCACATAGATTCGTCCGAGCTGGGGGTCTCTGGCCAATCCAGTGGGATGCTGTAGCTGATCTAAACCAATCACTCCGATTGGCTCACCATCCGGCCCCAGCCGGGCAACTAATTGCAACGAGGCATCCGATACCAGCAACTCACCATTCAGACCAACGGCTAATCCAATTGGTAGTTCAAAGCGAATCCCTTCTACTGCGTTTTCCCACACTTTCAACTCTGCTTGAACCGTGTCAAACATGTAAACAGCCTGGCGACTAACATCGCTGACAAAAATTTTTCCTTGACCATCAGTGATCACTGCCTGCGGGCGTTGCAGAATCACAGGATCCGCACTATGCCCCACCAGCCCGACCATCCAGCGAACCAACCGCGCCCCGGCATTGAGCGCGTCCTCACCTGGGCGGGGGAAATTTTCCTCACCGGTTAATTGGCCAACGTAACGATATCGAGCGATATCAGGCGGCTCTGGCCACACCAGATCGCCTTTGGCTTCATCAAATGGTTTATATTCAAATACTGCGGGGAGCTGAGCACAGCCCGTGAGAATTAACAGAAACACGACACAGCCAAGCGCTGTGAAACAACGCTTATGTTCGATCATTGGATAGAATCTGATGATTTTGCGGGTTGAGCTTTTTCGTCCGCACCTTCAACAATGTCTTCCGCCATACCGTCTACAGATTTCACATCCGCTTCGGCAGACTCTTCTACTGTTTCCTGAAATAGCTCAGCATCTGATTCGAATACTGGACTAGGAAGCGGCACCGGATCTGGCGACAACTTGGCCGCCTGGATTCTGCCATTGAGGCTGTCGGCGATGTATAAGACGTTTCCAACCAGCCAAAGATCAGTAACGCGCTTAAATTTCCCAGGCTCAGTACCGTGGCCACCGATGACACCAATTGGGCCGCCGCGATCAAATACCTTGATGGTGTTGTCCATATAATCTGCAACATAGCTGCGATTATTGCCATCAACGACAATGGATGCCGGAAAAACGACCGTACCCTCTTCAAATGCATAGAGGTAATTCCCATCTGAACCGAGAACCTGAATACGACGACCAACCCGGCCACCGACATAAAACCCGTCCGGGCCTTTTGCCATGGTCAATATATTGAGAAATTCAGCCACGGCATCGCCTCGAGCACCGTAAGTTGCAATCAGCTTACCCTCGCTATTGAAGTGTAAGAGGTGGTCGTAATGACCATCGGCGACAACCAAGTCACCACTCTCAAACACCGTTACTGCAACCGGCTTGACCAAATTAAAATGATTACGAAACTCCTGAATCAAACGTCCATTTTGATCAAAATGCAGGACCCGACCCGCCTCGGTATCGGTCAAGTAAAATGAAAAATCCTTATCGACATAAATATCGGCAACTTCGCCTTTTACCACCTTTTTAAGGTCAAATATGACCTCTAGCTCTTCCGTGGACAGATCTAACCGATACAGTGCATCATACCCCTCATCTACTACGTAGAGATATTCACCCTGAACCGCAATGGCTACTGGGCGTATAAAGCGGTTTTGAACCGCGGCGGTAAAGGCATTACCAATAGGCGCGCCATCAATCACATTCCAATCATAGATCTGGATAGTGGCTACGGCATGGGGCTTGGGAAGTACAGGCTCAGGAGCTGTCGCAGCAATTTGATCCAATGGATCTATCGATTCATCGACAGCTTCTTCTATGACGTCTTTTGGTGGAGTTTCTACGGGCTCAGAAACAGCTTGCGTTTCAGTGACTGGAGTTTCTGATTCGTCGGAAAAATCATCAAACAGCTCAGCCAGCTCTGCAGCTGCCTTATCATCAGCCACGCTTGGCGTAGACGTCTGCTCAGTTGTGGCGCAACCTATCAGCTGCATCACCCCAAACAGACAAGCTATTATCTTAAGCCGACTTTGTCTCTCGGTACAGAATGGCATCGTCCACAATTCTTAGTTGGAGGAAAAGCAACTTTACCATGGCAGATACCACAATACTTGCCCTGCATAATCCCCGACATCGTCACAGGATTACCACCCTTTTGTGGCAGGAAAATCTTGGGATGACAGTTTTTGCAGGTCAACCACTCGGTGTGCTGACGATGAGGATAACGCACATATGGCATTGAACCCGTGTTTTTGAATATCACATCAAAATCCACAGCATGCATTTCTTCATCGCCATACAGGCCTTTACGAGGGGCAATTAAGCCTTGATCCAAGACTTTTACCCAATCAATAACACCTGAATTATCACGAGGAAAGGTCTCCATCGCCTCAATAGGCTCTTGAAGAACTTTTACAGCATCATTGTCCGGATCATGTATGCCATCTTCATCGACTGGAACAACCTTACTATCCAGCTGATAATGCTCACCACTATTCCAAAAATCACCCTCAAACTGTTCTTGTACAAAGGCTACCCGTGGCGACAACAGGCCTAATAAAAAGCTTATTAAAACAAAGGCAAACAACTTGTGACGTTTGAAACGCAACATAATACCAAATCTAATTAACTGCTTCCCAAAAATCCGGCTGCTATCACTATTGATGGCAGCCTACGAACTATACACAAACTTTGACATTACGCCAATATCACTAGTTCACCCCAGCCATGCGTAATGCACGCTGCAGATTTGAAGTTGCCGCCTGCATGGCCATAATTCCCATTTTATAATCACCCTTGGCTGCAACTTCTTTGCCTTCATCCTTAATCTTAGCTGCTTTCTGTACGAATCCATCAATCAACTCTAATGCGCGTTGCGATGGCTGTTTCTGCTCGATCGCGATAGGAACAAGCTCCTCGTAGTTCTCTAAACGCGCCAATTCATACTCATACTCCTCCTGCGGAGTTTCGAAGCTTTTATCATATGTCACCGTTTGAGCATGAAGCATATTTGTCAGAACAGCAGTTATCATCCCCTGCGCTTTTTTAAGCGACTTATTTGCTGCAGCGTAATCGCCTTTGTCGGCCAAGGCATGACCTTCATTGACCAAGCGATTGTACTCAGCCTCATCCAGGCTTGCCTTCATTGGCTGATTCATTTTGGCAGCACGCTCCGAATTACGCTTATAGGAGCCCTCATATGTTTTGAGTGAATTACTCAACTCATCATATTTCGCCTTATGGTTAACGCCAGCCATTTCAGATTCTGTGGTAATTTCACGAGATGCCGCAGTCATCAAACGCAGCCCGTCATTCACCTGATCCATCGCTAGCTGTAGCTGGCCACCATCAAGAGATACTTTGGCCGCGCCAATTTGGCCCCGGGCGTTATTCAGCGTACTAATTGCTTGCTGATTGCCACTCGCCTCGACACGTTTTGCACTGCCTGAACCAAGTACCATTTGGGCATAACTCAACTTCTGCTTCACGGCAGCTTCGGTAACGACGGTGGTAGAACCGCGCTTAGCTGCTGCGGCCCCGGTGGTACCAACCAACGCAGCTTTGACTTTAGCCAAATCTTCGCCTTCATCCAGCACATAGATTTTTCCGCCCATATACTTATGATTGCGGCACTGGTAATAGAGCAGGTCTGGGGTCTGTTTAGATGGGTTGAAAGTTACCTCACCCTGATAGATAAACTGGCCTTCGACACCATCTGTGTATGTACCCGCACCCCAGCCAGCAGGATTCGTTGTCAAATAGAAATCGTGTTGCACACCTGTATCAACGACAAATTTATATGCACCACCGCGCGTTACAACAACCTCTTTGCCAGGCTGTCCATTGACATCAAAGCCGGTTTCCAAACCCTGCCCATGCGAAGGGTGCGCATGTGTTTTGGGTGAGGCAGTAACCAAAAAAGTGTTGGGATCAGTTGGAATCTTCAGGTCACGTTTCGGCGCGGCAGCCACTGCCGGAGCAGCAACAACTGGCGCAACAGGAGCAGTCTCAACTGGCGCCGCTTTTGGGGCGGGCTCAGGCGCAACGACCACAGCCTTTTTTACCTCTGTTTCAACAGCAACTGGCTCACCGCTTGTTTCAAGCGAAGTTACATCAGCTTTCTTTTCAGTTGTGGTAGAACCACAACCCGATAAAATTGCGGCAATCGCAATTGTCAGAACTGTAAATCTTGGTTTCATCATCGTCACCCTCGACAGTAAATCATTTCAACTTACCGCTGGCACATTCCGTATCATCGGCCAGCCCGACATCTCAACCACCTAGTGTAAGAAGGCCGCCATGCGGCGGCCATCTCATACCAATAACTAGTGAGACAGAATCAGATAGAGATAACGGTTATCTCCAAGGATTCTTTAGAGTAGCCTCACTCAAAGGCGGCTGCCAATCAGCAGGCTTAGGCTTAGAGTGACACTTCTTACAAGACTTAGTTGTAATTGGGAAAGACACCTTGCCGTGGCAAACACCGCATTTTTGGCCCAACAGGATTGCTGACATATTTATTTGGTTAGCACCCTTTTGAGGAATGAAGATCGCTGGATGGCAATTTGAACATGCTAACCACTCTGTATGCTGACGGTGAGGGAACACTACATCAGGCACAGAGGCCTTTACCTCACGCACGATATCCATATCCATAACGAAGGGCTCTTCACTTGAATCAATACGATCCCAGCGAGGATTCAGTTTCTTCTCATCAATTGCTTTAACCCAGTCGATGTAGTTACCGAAATCACTCGGAGGCAAACCTTCGTAGGCTTCCAATGGTGGCTGAAGAACGAAAGTACCTTCGTTATCGGTATCATGAATACCATCTTCCGGAGGTGGCGCATTCTTCATCTTATCTTTTTTCAGATTACGGTTGAATATATTCGCACCTGACACCTGAGCCACTCGAATAGGCTCTTGATCTGGGAGAGCGACTTCATCAACAGGCTGATATTCTGGCGCATAGTCCAGAGGCATGTCTTCAACTCCACCCGAATGGATTTCAACATAACCTTGAGAACAAGCTGGACCTGAAATTGCCAGTGATAAGGCGAAACCGAGAAATAAACTCTTGCTACGTATTTTCATCATGGCCACCCCTATTGTTGTTCAACAGGCTTGTACGCAGGCGCAACGAGGCGCTGAACCGTACTACCATGAAAATGGGTCGGTGTGCCAGGAATACCTGAGTGACACATTGCACAGTTTTCAACTGACCAAGCGATTTCACCGTTGTGGCAAGCGCCACAGAACTTACCATCGATAATCTTAGCCATTGTTATCTTGTTACCGCCAGCTTTGAACTGGAAGCCAAGGTCAGCGTGGCAAACCTTGCAACGAAAACGAATACGGTGAAACCAGTGTGGAAATACCACAGGACGGATACCGGCCGCATCGGCGTAGTTGTTAATAACAACATCTGCATACTCTGCATGTGCTGACTGAGGCAAACTAAACGCGGCTAGCCACGTTATTGCCCCGAGTAGAACATACCTCCACTTACTATGCTTGGTCACACGTGACATTGCGAAAGTTCTCCTCAAACTAGTATGAAAAAAATCTTAAATTTTATTGTTATAACCCAAAACTCACGCATCAAAAGCGGCGCATGAGGCGGAAGTATAGCAAATCATAATTGCGACTGTCAGTCTCAGTCAAACGATAACTTAAAGTTGTTTCCAATTTTCCTATTAAATACGTGAGCCGGTTCTCCCAATCGGTTCGATCTATCGCCCCCGGTGTAGATATATTGGATACGATAAAATCTGACGAAAAATGCAACCTTGGGATGCCAAGCATTTGAAAATGCTGAAACAATATTCTACCTGTAGCCGTTGTTGTATCACTTTCGTCGACATTTACAAGCCCGGTCGACGTATTCTCCTCCTGCAAACGTACATATTGCACCGTAATATTACCCGTGATCGAGCTTCTACGCCCCAATTCCTGATTTCGGTTTAACTGCAGATTGATTAATTGCTGTTCCGTATCCCGGTCTGTAGCTACATTAGAAATATCTTCTGAGGCCACATCGCGAGAATCAGACATCGTTATTTGCGCTAGCGTATCGCCCCCCTTGTCTCGCTGATTAAAGCTGAGCGTAAAGGAATTATCAAACCTTAACCCTGACCTGGAGCTCAAGACATCACCTGCCGCACCATACCAAGCCAACGCTTGGCTCAGATGTAAACGGAAGGACATTGTAGATGTTCGCTCTCCCGGCCACCAGGTTCGACTTAGGCCATGCCCCCCAATCAGAGACCAATCCATAATATCATCGGCCACATCCACGCGATGCCGCAGATCACCATCTACATAAGCCTGATAAACAAGCTTCAGAGCTTCTTTCAAATCCGTTTGATAAACAAAACCAGCCGCCTGTTGATGAATATCATCTTGCACACCATTATTATCACCAAACAGCGAATTTAAGCTGGCATCCAGCCGTAGATTCCGACTCATCTGATAAAAGAGCCCTGAATTAAGGGCAACATTGGTTATCTCAGTACCGGGAACGCTACCTTCGTTACCCTCAGTATTATAAACACGGGCACCCGCAGTCAAACTCAATGGGTGATTCGAAGGACGCCAAAAGGCATTGCTCGACACCTGGGCAATATTCAAAGTCGAAAGCCGGGTATCTGTTGCACTCGGATCCACAAAGGATCGATCATATTCGTAGTAACTCGCTTTGCTATCCAGGCGGAAATTACGCACCGGGAAATAGTAGTGTGTCATATCAAGCAACAAACTTTCATTGTTTCGCTGCGAAAGTGAGTGCTCGTTTGTCTGAACTGAACCCCGCCCGAATAGGCGCTGTTTTGGCCTGCGCAAATCAGCCTCGAAACCCAGCAAATTATCATCGTACTCCCCATCATTTCCCGACTCCCAGGTACGATAATCATAATTGAGGCGGTATTGCGTACCCTTCTGGGTCAAAAATGACTGCCGCAATCCGAGATACAGAGTAGAGTACTCCTGCCCGACAAAGGTGATGGGGATAAATCCCGAACCTTTGGAATCCACCCGAGTGTCCGTCGCCTGCAAAAGCAACGAGAAAGGCGTGCGGCTCGAAGGTAACACATTCAAACCAAAATCGCCTGTGAGCAGCTGTGAATCGGTACTCGACTCAGCGTTAGCTTGCACCGTTTCGGAGGAATCTTGAGTCAAGCTCAATGACAGATAGGCTGTCGACAACCAAGGTTCGCCAAAAAAGGTGGACATATTAACCGTGCCGCCCAATTGGTGGCTGCTGTTATCAGGGCCGCCATCTTCATTTAAAGCTCGGTAATAATAACCAAGATGGCCTGAAGCATCGACCGGCCCCATAAAACGAGCAAAAGCAACTTGGCTCACCCCTAAAAAGAGAAGAACAAAAGTCAGTAAGACTGGTAGCGCAAAGGGCCTAAATCGAATTACATTCCGCAATGCCCAGCTACTCCGCATACATTATTATTTTTACTGGACAACATCTTCTTTTTGCGCCCAAATTTTTGCCGCTGTCATAGTATTATCGTAGATTTCAATAATTGCCTTAGCGCGTAATGACCGCAACAAACCCTCCCAGGCCTTGTCAGCCTGTTCACGCCGCCACAATCCCGCAGCACGCTCCCTGACATGCTCAAAAGGATTAACCTTTGCCTCTTGACGTCCCTCAATTCGAAATAACGCCACGCCCTGCAGTAAAATCGTAGGCGCGGACAGCTCCCCAACTGCTAAACTCTCAACCGCCTGCTGCGCCTCTGGAGACAACATCCCCTGATGCACAAACCCCAAATCCCCACCATTGTCAGCCGAGGCATCCCCAGAGTGCAACCTGGCCAAATCAGCGAAACTCGCACCTGCCTCTATTTTTTTATGCAACTGCTTTGCTTCAGCTTCAGCCGCCTGCCATGCCTTAACAGGGGCCGACGGTGCAACTTTCAATAAGATCACCGATAAACGCAATCTTGGCGGTGTTGTAAACTTATCAAGATTCTCTTTATAAAACAGCCTTAATTTATCATCTTCTGGTTGCGCAACTGATTTTACATCGGATTCAATCTTGAGCAATAAGACCTGCTCCTCAGCCCGCTTCCGCATCTCTGCCTCAACCTGCTGACGATGATCATCCGGCATCGACTTCACATCATACCTGCGCTGCAACTCCAGATAGAGCTGCTTTTGCTGTCCTGAATCGACTTTTATATCTCGGCGCCTGGCCTCATCAAGCAACAGCATCCTATCGATCAACTCACCCAAAACCTGGATACGCAGAGACTCAAGGCGCTTGTCATCCATGCGGCCATGGTAAACACGCTGACGCACCGCTAAATAGATAGCGGTTTCGAGCTCCGCCTTGGTGAGCACTTTATCGTTGACACGAGCATAAGGCTCGTCAGACTGATCAGCCCTGGCACAAGAGAAGGCCAGCGTGAGCATTAAGCAAAACAACAATCCCCACAGCCTTAACCTACTCCGGCCCATTAGTCTATTCCAATATTATTTGTTATGACATGTCAGACAGACCTGGCTGCCTACAGGATCGATACGAAGAAAGGTGGGCTTATCATCTACATGAGGATCATGACATGACGCACACTCGACATACGGCTGCTCTTCGCCTACATAGGCCCCGCCGCGGTTACCAACACGGGTATAGAGCTTCATATCGGTACGCTCAAAGGCACCCGTACCGCCTGGGGCAAACGTATTCACCCACCAGACGCGACTTGTACCCGTGATTTCAGACGCAGCAGGATGAAAATCTGTATCATATCCAGGCCCTGCAGGCGCAGTTAATGAATAACCACCCCCGGCATATTGCACCCCTATCGGGTGGTCATTGGTTAAGTCTTTGCCCAGATTTGATGCTACAAAAGGTTGTGCAATCCGGCCCTCCACCGGCGCCGCTTGCCCAATCCATAAGCCAGTCGAAAAACCCGGTACATCACGGCCAGAACCCGGCTCATTCAGGACCGCATCCATGGCTTGAGTACCGTCATGACAAGAGAGACAGGCGAGAGAAACTGAACCAACAGGCTCTATGGCAGCATCCAGGGTTGTAGTCCCCATCTGATCATAGGTGGCAAATCCGTTAGGATCGAGATTGCGGTTCCAGATCGGAGCCGCGGCCTCACCATTGCCACCATGAGGAGTATGACAGAAGACACAAATCTCACGCGTACCACTGAAGGTACTGGCCGCATTGAGACCGGTACTGCCCAGATTATGTTTTGTATTGAAAATACCTGCCTCGGCACCAGCCACCATAAATAGCAGCATGCTCCCCAGCAGGCAAACCCTGTTCCTGATCATTATTGCGAATCTCCGCCAATTAACGGATTTCTAACACAGCAGCAGCAAATCTGTCAATCAAGACATGGAAATGTTAGACATTTGTTAAACACCCATCAGTGGCAAAATTGTTATTGATTATAGCCACATACAAACAAAACGGGCGCCCGAAGGCGCCCGTCGAATAAAGGTCTCGACCGATATTACAGTGAAGAGAACTTCATGTTAACACCAAGCGCGAAGGCATTTGCGCTAGGCTCTCCGCCAACAGGACCTGCAGCACCAACATAGTCAAGATTGTAGGTAGCATTCTTATCGCTGTCTAGCTGAGTGTACAAGATGTAAGTTTCAACAGTCTCGCTGAACTCTTGTTTGAGGCCAATGGCGAAATATTGGGCACCGGTATCGGCACTGCTTCCCACATCATCCTTCATACCCCACGCAACCTGTACCGAACTACCTGAACCAAACCCCTGATCCAGACCGATGTAGGTGTTATTTTGGTCGGCACTTGGACCACCTGCGTCAACACCTTCATAGACCAAACCTACTGAGCCTGAACCCCAGTTATAACCAATACCAAATTTGGTTGCTTCGGTATCTTCGTAGCTAGTACCAACCGCGGTGCCTGATTCCTGGATGCTCTGGTACGCAAGACTGACAAATAATGCACCATTGTCATACATAAGAGCACCACTCAGCGCAGGCTGCTCACGAGTAGTACCACCAATCGCAGTAGAATCTGTCGTATCAACCAGACTGTCATCTACAGCATCGGTGATATACGCTGCCGCAAACATAAAACCGCTCCAGTTTGGCGACAAGTAGGCAAGCACATTGTCAGAACGCAGATCGTTACCGCGATCGATAATGGCATTATAATCAGCGTGGGTATCAGAAAACACGTCCAGCTTGGCAGTAGCGATTTTATAGGGAGTGTCATGACGACCAAAGCGGGTTTCACCCCAGGTTTCACCACCGATACCCACATAAGTGTTACGCATACTACCCCACAGGCCGGTGGTAGAATCAGCCTCATCGATGTTGATAGCGGTTTCCAACTGGTAAGTAAACTTAGTACCACCACCAATTTCTTCAGAACCCCTAACCCCCAAGCGTGAAGCATGGCTTTGCAGGCTCATCTTGCTGTCTTCGCGGTTTGCATTACTGTCGTCATTTCCGACCCAACCCACAGAAAGACGCATCTTCCCATAAACTTCTGCGTCCGCCGCTTGTGCCGCCAGAGGTGCTGCAAGCACACCCGCAACAGCCAGAGCAATTAATTTCTTTTGCATTGTTTAATCTCCCTAGTTAACTAGTTTTGTTGTCAAAATGTCATATGACGTGTGAACGATACAACACCACAGATCCAGATGCAAACTATTTTTCAATACAACAACATGTTATGTGCGTTATTTAATGTGTTGTGTATTTACAACAACGCAATCATCACACCTGGATTTATTGAATCCAGCCGCGCGAAAAGCAACACGTGTTGAATAGAATATTATTGAAGCAGGGGCGCATGGTAGCGACCAAGCATTACATTTTCATGAATGAATCAGACTTACCGTCAGGGCGCTCGCCATCAGGTAACCCATTATTACTACTAAATAATTATTCGACCTAGGAGTCTGTCGGATTTAGCTGTCAAATCCAGTAAAATAGGGACTCTTACCAAAGAATGGATTGAGCACTGCTATGTCAGGTAAATTTCAGACGATCAATCGAAATAGCACCTATCTATTCCCACCATCGATTCAAGATTGGCTTCCCGAAAAACACCTGGCCCGCTTCATCGTCGACATTGTGGAGCAGTTGGATCTGAGTACGCTGGAAAAATGTTACGGCGGTGGCGGGAAACAGCCCTACCATCCGGCATTACTCGTCTCCTTGCTTTTCTACGGCTACGCCACAGGCGTGTTCTCCAGCCGCAAACTCGAACAGGCCACTCATGATTCAGTGGCCTTTCGTTTTATCACCGCCGATAGCCACCCCGACCACGACACCATCGCCACCTTCCGCAAGCGATTTCTCAAAGAGCTCGAAGGGCTATTTGTTCAGATCCTGATCATGGCCAAAGTCATGGGCGTACTTAAGCTGGGCAAAGTGAGCCTGGATGGAACCAAGATCAAAGCCAATGCAAGCAAACATAAAGCGATAAGTTGGGGATATGCCAATAAACTGGACGAACAACTTAAGCAAGAAGTCCAGACACTGCTTAAGCGAGCCGAGCAAGCCGATGCCGAAGATGAGCCAGAGATCGATATTCCCGATGAACTGGCTCGCCGGGAAACACGGCTGGCCGAGATAGAGAAGGCCAAAGCCGAGATTGAGCGGCGCGCCCGCGAACGGTTTGAGGCCGAACAGGCCGAGTATGAAGAAAAACTCAAGCAACGCGCGGCCAAAGAGGCCGAGACGGGGAAAAAGAATCGAGGCCGCGTGCCCAAACCGCCTAAAGAAGGGCCACAGGACAAAGACCAGGTTAACTTCACTGACGAAGAGTCGCGCATCATGCCTTCCTCAGAAGGCTTTATTCAGGCGTACAACGCACAGGCCGGGGTCGATATCGACAGCCACCTAATCGTCGAAAACCACATTACACAACAGCCCAACGACAAACAACAAATTGAACCCGCCTTAGCGCAGTTAAAGGAAATTGAAGCCCCCCTGGGTAAGCCCGAAGGGTTGTTAGCGGATGCCGGCTATTACAGTGAAGACAACGTCAAACAGTGTGAGCGAGCCGATATGACACCGTACATTTCAGATAGCCGAGAACGTCACAACCGGCCACTGGAGGAGCGGTTAACATCAGCACCGCCCTGCCCGGAAGATACCGATGCCGTCACCACCATGGCATATCGGCTACGCACCACTGAAGGTCGGGCAATTTATGCCAAACGCAAGTCCACAGTGGAAACCGTGTTCGGTATTATCAAAGAAGTGTTGGGCTTTCGGCGCTTTCACCTTCGCGGATTGGAAGCGACACAAGGTGAATGGAATTTAGTCTGTATGGCCTGGAATCTAAAGCGAATGCATACATTGGTAGGCTGATGGATGAACAGGGGGAGCTCTATCCCGAACAAATTACTGTATCCCAGTGCATCTCATGTTTTCTTGAGGCAAATTCTGGGGCAGACCTTGAGCTAGCGTTCTGGCTCGTTGCCCCGGATGGGTAAATCCGACAGGCTCCTAGCAACAAAACCAAAGCAAGTTATAGAAAAGGGGTTCAAAAAGTTTGGCTGGGGAACAAGGATTATTCGGCACATCCCTGTGCCTCTCCCTTCGGGCCAGCGTCGCTGCGCTCCACTGTTCAAAATCGCTCCCGGCGATTTTGTCGAACCAAGGCTCTCATCCTTATCCCTTAAATTAATGAAACCCGCCGATGGCGGGCTTGCTGGTTTGGCTGGGGAACAAGGATTCGAACCTTGATTGACGGAGTCAGAGTCCGTAGTCCTGCCGTTAGACGATTCCCCAGTAACAGAAAAAATATACTCAGATCACCGAAAGCTGGCAACCGGCTTTTCACTGAGCAGGAAAGAAAAATGCCGAAGCACCTCGGTGCTTCGGCATCTCAAAACAGCAAACAGCGCAGCAATTAACGCTTGGAGAACTGTGGACGCTTACGCGCTTTATGCAGGCCGATCTTCTTACGCTCAACCTCACGCGCGTCGCGAGTCAGGAAGCCGGCATGACGCATCGTTGGACGTAGCTCTTCGTTGTATTGCACCAGAGCGCGTGCCAGACCGTGGCGAATTGCACCCGCCTGACCATTAGCACCGCCACCTTTAACAGTGATGGATACATCTAACTTATCGAGCAGATCTGCCGCCTCAAGCGGTTGGCGCACGATCATGCGCGAAGTCTCGCGACCGAAATATTGTTCAATAGTACGCTTGTTGATAGAGATATTGCCACTACCAGGTTTTATAAAAACTCGTGCAGCAGCAGTTTTACGACGACCTGTGCACAGTTGATTCATGTCTGCCATGATTCGATCCCGTTATCCTAATTAAATTTCCAGCTGCTTTGGCTGCTGGGCAGTGTGATTATGTTCAGCGCCAGCATAGATCTTGAGCTTGCGCAGCATGGCGCGGCCAAGCGGACCCTTAGGCATCATACCTTTTACCGCCAATTGAATTACCTGCTCAGGCTTGCTGGCAATCAGCTTTTCAAAGCTGATTGATTTCAAATTACCGATGTAACCAGTATGGCGATGATACATTTTGTCGCTACGCTTTTTGCCAGTCACAGCAACCTTTTCAGCGTTAACCACGACAATGTAGTCACCTGTATCTATATGCGGCGTATATTCGGCCTTGTGCTTGCCACGCAAACGACGGGCAATCTCTGTTGCCATACGACCCAAGGTTTTTCCTTCGGCATCAATCACGTACCAGTCGCGTTTGACTTCGGCAGGTTTTGCACTAAACGTTTTCATCGATAATTTCCAAAAACTCTAAATGGTTCTATTTCAAGAAAGACGGCGAATTTTACACGCGAAGCTGCCCCCCGACAAGCCCTTAGCCTGAATTTCTCATCACTATTCGTAGCGAGAGTGTCGAGGCGCTGATATGACAGAGCGCTCGGACCGGAAGACGGTGCAGGCGTAGTTGCCACTACGTCAATCCGGCTGGAGGGAGAACGCTCTGTCAAATCAGATGGATCGGCGATCGCAGCAGGAGAGTGATGAGAAATTCAGGCTTGAATCCCACTAAATCAACAATCTTCGCCTCAACAGGCCAAGCGCCAACCAGATTGCAGCCAGGCCATAGAGCAATGGCACTAGCAGATGACCAAATACACCCTCCAGCGGCCGCCCGGTCATGAGTGGCCGCACCACTTCAACGATATGGTACAACGGCAGCAACTGCACCCCGACCTGAACCATCTCAGGCACGCTGTCCAGCGGAAAAAACACCCCGCTCAACAGAAACATAGGCGTAATCACCAAGGTGAAATAGTAGAGAAAAAAGTCATAACTGGGTGAAATTGCTGTCACCACCAAGGCCATGGCGCCAAAACAACAGCCCAGCAAAAAGGCCACTGGCAGCACCCCAACAGCCTGCCAGCCATGCACCAGCCCCAGCAAAGACGCCACCAACAGGATTGCCGTCGCGCTGATCAGGCTCTTGGTACCCGCCCACAGCACTTCACCAAGAACGATATCATCCAGATTCAGCGGCGCTGCCATCATCGCCGCCCAGGTTTCCTGAACTTTCATGCGCGTATAAGCTGAGTAGAGGCACTCAAAAGTAGCGGTATTCATGGCACTGGAACAAACGATACCGGTTGCGAGAAACACAATGTAGGGCAGACCATCGACCTCTCCGATGAAACTGCCTAACCCATAGCCAAGTGCTAATAAATAGAATAGCGGTTCACCAAAATTACCCACCAGCGATGGCCCGGACAGTTTAATCCACACCTGGGCATTACGTTGCCAGACTGGCAAACAGCGGCTACTGAAACGCGGCAGCCTGAAATTACCATCAGGCATCGCGCAATTCCTTGCCGGTGAGTTTGAGAAAGACATCCTCCAGATTGGCGCGGCGATGGATAAACTGCAATTGTGGGAATTGATGTAAAGAAGCCAACACCGGCTGTTCATCCTCGGCATAACAGAACAAGGTTTCACCCACCTGTTCCAACCGCTGCGCCAAATTGCGACCACAATCGACTCCCCACTGCTCCACCCCTGGACCAAAGACCTCAATCACCTGCGGCTCGATGTGCTGGCAGATCAATTCGGCGGGGCTCTCCTCTACCAGAATGTGGCCGTTGTCCATAATCGCCAGCCGGTCGCAAAGACGCTGCGCCTCATCCATGTAATGCGTAGTCAGAATCAGACTCTTGCCCTGGGCCAGCAACTCTCGCAGCCGCTGCCAAATTAATTGCCTTGCCTGAGGATCCAAACCGGTGGTCGGCTCATCCAGCACCACCAACTCAGGATCATTCACCAACGCCCGTGCCATGGTCAGGCGGCGCTTCATGCCACCCGACAGAGTGCTAATCCCAGCATCAGCTTTGTGCTCAAGCGAAGCAAAGGCCAATAACTGTGGCAGGCGTTGATCGAGCTCGCTCCTGGGAATACCAAAATAGCGGGCATAGGTGCGCAGGTTTTGGGCAACACTGAAGTCGGGATCGAGATTATCGCCCTGTGGCACCAGGCCCATGCGAGCATGCATCTGGCGCGCCTGGCGTGGGATCTCAAATCCGAGCACGTTCAGTTCGCCGCCATCGGGCGGCGTCAAACCAAGCAACATTCTCAGCGTGGTAGTCTTTCCAGCACCATTAGGGCCAAGCAGACCAAAACATTCACCACGCCGAATATTTAACTGGATATCATCGACGACAACCTCACCGGCGTAAATCTTACGCAGATTACGCGCATTGACGACGAAGTCAGGCACGTCAGATTTTCAGGCGTTGGACAACATGGCCCTTGATCAGGTGTTCCTGAATGATTTCTTCAACATCTTCTTTATCCACATAGGTGTACCAAGTCTCGTCTGGATAGACCACCAACACCGGCCCTTCCGCGCAACGCCCCATGCAGCCGGACTTATTCAGCCTCACTTTGCCCGGCCCAAACATACCCAGCTCCTTGAGCCTATCCTTGGCATATTTCACCATCGCCAACGCGTTGTGGTCCTGGCAGCAAGCGCTGCCATCCGAAGTTTGATTAGCGCAGATAAAGGCATGACGTGTGTAATAAACCATTTTACCCTCTTCAGTCCGTAATTCTTAAAAGCCGATATAATAGCGGAATCATCCACTTTTTACGTCGCATGCGGTGAGCCGTCCTTGAAAATCGATCCCAAAACTAAACTGGACGCAGACCTTTGCGTCATGTGCGGTCTCTGTCTGCCTCATTGCCCAACTTACAATAAAACCGGGAATGAGGCGGAATCGCCACGCGGGCGCATCTCCCTGATTCTGGGCCTGGCCAACGACCAGCTGCAGGCCGACGAAAAACTGATCAGCCACCTGGACAACTGCTTGCTCTGCCGTGCCTGTGAGGCTGTCTGCCCCTCCAGCGTACAATTTGGTGACATCATGGACAGCGCCCGCAGCACACTGGCACAAGACAATTCACCCACTGAAAAAAGAATTTCTCTGACCCAACTTGCCACAGACAAATCACGCCAGCGCCGTGACGCCAAGCTGCTCTGGCTGGCCAACAAAACAGGACTGCGCGCACTTGGCAGAGGGTTGGGCGTGACCAGGGCAATGGGGTTGGAACGTTTCGAACGGCTGGCGCCCAGCATTCGCCAGCCACATGACTGGCGCGACTATTATCCAAGCAAATTTGACCACCAGGGTGATGTCGCCCTGTTCATCGGATGTTTCGGTGACATGTTTGACCAGGCCACTCTGGACGACTCCATCCTGATATTAAACGCCTGCGGGTATGGTGTACATGTCCCCAATCAACAAACTTGTTGCGGCGCCCTGCATCAACATAATGGTGACAGCCAGAAAGCCCGCCAGTTGGCGCAACAAAACCTCGATGCCTTTGCCCAGCTCGATATAGCCGCCGTGATCAGCTGCGCCACTGGCTGCGGCAGCTATCTAAAAGAATATGAAAAGGTAATTGATACCTCGCTGCCAGTATGCGATATCAATACCTTCCTCAGCCAGATCGAATGGCCTGACTCACTCCAATTCAAGCCCCTGACTAAAAAGGTTGTCGTTCATGAACCATGCAGCCAACGCAATGTCCTAAAAGAGACCGATTCGACGTATGCCCTACTCAAGCGAATCCCGGAGCTGGATGTTATGGCCCTGCCCGGCAATGAGCAGTGCTGTGGCGCCGCAGGCAGTTACATGATTGATCACCCCGAGATGGCGGATAAGCTGCAAAATGACAAGATTGAGGCCGTTAAATTGACAACACCAGATTTTCTCGTCACGGCCAATATTGGCTGCGCCCTGCATCTGGGGGCAGGCGCCAAGAGCGCCAACATAAAATTTGAAATACTTCACCCGGTTTCCCTGCTGGCCAGGCAGATGCACCCACAGGCCTGATCATCCGGCCAGGCTCTACATCTGATAAACTACGGGAATATCATTTAATCGATTAAGGAATTTTGGGAGTTCACACATGCGTGCTGTATTCGCAAGAAGTTTTGTTACCCTGGCAATGCTGACGAGTCAAGCGGCATGGGCAACTGTATTTAAGGATTATGAGGTTATTGACACCCTGGCGACAGACGCATCACCGCGTTCAATCACCAGCGCCGATTTCAACACAGATAACATCTTTGATTTAGCAGTTACAAACCAAAACGAAAATCAAATAGCCGTACTGCTTGGTCAAGGCAATGAGAATTTTGGAGACGCAATAACCTACACAACCGGGGCTGCGCCTTACTCAATCACCAACGCTGATGTTAATAATGTCGGCGGTTTAGACCTAATCACGGCCAATCGTGACGGCGACACCATCTCAGTCTTCATCAATAATGGCAACGGCACCTTCGCCAGTAAAGTGGATTACGCAACTGCAACCGCCCCAGTCTATGTAGTCGCCGCGGAATTGACAGGCGCTGATGCAGACCTGATTGTGGCCAATAGCAGCAGCAATAGTATTTCGGTATTAATCAATAACGGTGATGGAACCTTTGCCGCAAAAGTTGATTACGCAACAGGAACATCACCCAACTCAATCACCGCCGCAGATTTGGACGGCGATACTGATATTGATTTGGCCGTGGTCAATATGAACAGTGACACAGTATCGATATTTCTTAACAACGGCGACGGCACCTTTGCGGCCAAAGTTGATTACGTCACTGGCACACAACCATTTTCAGTAGCCAGCGGCAATCTTAATAACGACAACTTTCCTGATTTGGCTATCAGCAATAGCGCTGACGCCACCATCTCAATTTTGATGAACAACCTAAACGGCACCTTTGCCGCCAAGATCGACCATAGCGCCGGCACCACTCCGCACACTATCGCGATGGGCGATCTTGATGAAGACGAAGACCTCGATATTGCCGTCACAAACAATGAATCAGACACTGTTTCTGTTTATACAAATGATGGCAGCGCAAATCTGAGCACTAAAGCCGACTTTTCGGCGCTTAAAGGTCCAAGCGGTCTTTTTATCCAAGACGTCACCGATGACACCTTTTCTGACCTATTAGTTACAAACCTGCTCAGCAATAATTTTTCATACCTCAAAAATCTAACACCGGTAACACCTGACACAGACAACTTCAGCTTCACCGCACAGACAGGCGTCGCCCTTGCCTCAACAATAACATCAGACACCATCACGATCGCAGGATTATTTGAGGAACCCAATACTATTACTCTAGCTCCCATTAGTATTACTGCAAAAGCACAATTCTCTCCCGAGACAAACTCGATTCTTTATAACGCAGAATATAAAGTGAATGAAGGCGCCTTCACTTCCGAACTAGGAACAGTCAAAAACGGTGATAAAATAACGGTACAACTAACATCTTCAAGCCAGTTTGATAGCACTGTTGAGACAACGTTGACGGTGGGTGGCGCAAGCACAACTTTTAGCGTCACCACACGTGGAGACACAACCCCGAATAGCATCGTCATTTCTCCCGTAGTCGATGCCGAACTTAACACTGCCATCATCTCAGAGCCGATAACTATCACCGGAATAGGTGGAGCCACCACGATAGGCATTGCAGCAGGTGAATATCGTATCAATGGCGGCAGTTTTACATCCGCCTCTGGCAACCTATTCAACAATGACACCTTGGAAGTTCGGCTTACATCCGCCAGCACCTATAGCAGCCGCAGAGAAACGATCCTTAGCATTGGCGGCGTACAAACATCGTTTGTGGTTATAACTAAAGATAACCCATCAGCATCAAGCAGTGGTGCTGGTAACCTATCAATATGGATGACACTATTATTACTCAGCTTGTTATTGTATCGTCAGGGCAGTACCCGGGCACGCCAGTCGAGCTGATTATCGTTCTAGACCAATGCAACTTAATGTCAATGACACCATCAAACATTTTTAACTATTATGACTGAACGGACATACACACCTGCGGACAAATTAATCGGCAATATTGATAACGCTATGCGCACTATCTTTGGCCAACCACAGATAACTGAACGCGCTAATCCCGCGGAAGACATTGAAGAGACCGAGATGAGCGCAGCAGAAAAAAAACATGCCGCCGGACTTATGCGCGTTAACCATGCCGGTGAAGTTTCAGCCCAGGGTCTTTATACTGGCCAGGCACTCACCGCCCGCCTACCCGGCGTGCGCAAAAAAATGGAACGGGCTGCGATGGAAGAAAATGACCATCTGGAATGGTGTGAACGCCGCCTCAACGAACTGGATAGCCATAAAAGTCTGATCAATCCTTTATGGTACTTAGGCTCACTTGCTATTGGCGCCGCTGCTGGTGTTGCGGGCGACAAATGGAGCCTGGGTTTCGTTGCCGAAACAGAGCACCAAGTCATTAAGCATTTAGAAGAGCATCTTGAAAGCCTGCCAGAACAGGATGAAAAAAGCCGTGCCGTGCTTGAACAAATGAAAGTGGACGAAGCACATCATGCTACGGTTGCATTACAACACGGCGGTGCAGACCTACCGACGCCAGTGAAAAAGCTGATGGGATTGACATCCAAGGTAATGACAACTTTGGCGTACAAAATTTAGCCAGTCTCAAACAAAGTTAGCTTAACTAGTCGGGCTGTTTTTTTACGGCACCCGAATTAATAGCATTCATTACATCGACTGTAGAAAATCACACCACAGGGATTATTGCAATCCCCTTTGCAAATTCCGGCCATAAAAAATCTCCGCCATCTCCCGCTTCACCTTCTGGTCAATTGCCTTAGCCTCTTTAGGACTTAAATCTTCCGGTAAATCACCAAACATGTAGTCTTCCAGGTGAAGCTCTTTCAACATCATTTTGGTATGAAAGATATTCTCCTGATAGACATTGACATCGATCATCTGATATTTCTCTTTGGTGTCTCTGGCAATGTAATTCTGTATCGAACTGATCTTGTGATCAATGTAATGTTTTTTACCGCGCACATCACGAGTAAAACCACGCACGCGGTAATCCATAATGACGATGTCTGATTCAAATTGGTGGATCAGGTAGTTCAAGGCCTTCAATGGTGAAATACGGCCGCATGTTGATACGTCTATATCAGCACGAAAGGTACTAATGCCACCATCCGGATGACTCTCTGGATAGGTGTGCACAGTGATGTGGCTTTTATCCAGATGCCCTACCACCGACTCCGGCAAAGGACCCGGCGCCTCCGTATTGGAGAGTTCTTCCGCCATAATTGGCTCTTCTGAAATAAGGATGGTGACACTCGCCCCCTCGGGATCATAATCTTGATGCGCGATATTGAGAATATTGGCGCCGATGATGTTTGTCACGTCAGTCAGAATCTGGGTCAGGCGCTCAGCATTGTAGGCTTCGTCGATATACTCAATATACTCCTGGCGCTGCGTCGGCGTCACCGCATAACAGATATCGTAGATATTAAAACTCAGGGTCTTGGTTAGGTTGTTAAATCCATGTAGTTTTAGCTTTTTCATCTGAGTTGGCATCGACCATTCTCCTGGCAATGGACTATCCCTGCAGTAATGCTCACGGGATAAGGCGCGAATTATCTACCATTCCCACAAATTAGAAAACTATTTTTGACTGATTGGTGGATGGTGAATGATCTGTACGGTGTTACCACCCGGGTCAAGACAATAAAAACTGCGTGCTCCATCGCGGTGGGTGCGTGGTTCGGTCTTCATCTCGATATCATGACCACGGAGAAAATCAAACCAAACATCGACCTGATTGATGTCATCAATAATAAATCCAATATGATCCAGCACCTGGTCGCCTGACATGTCATAACTATCCGGCGCCCGATGCAATGCCAAGTTATCATTGCCGGAAGTCAGATAGACATTGTCCGGATCCGGACGCCACTCCAGCTGCATTCCCATCAGATCAACATAAAAGCGTTCACTGGCCTCTAGGTCAACGGCAAACAATGCCACATGGCGCATACCCGAGGTCGGCTGAGGCTTGATCATAGTGCTCCACCTTCTATTTCTATGACCTCAAAGTCATGGCTGATTTCAGCACTCTTGCCTAACATGATGGATGCGGAACAGTATTTCTCTGCCGACAATTCCACCGCCCGCTTAACGACACTTTGCTTCAGACCGTGCCCCGACACGATAAAATGGAGATGAATTTTAGTGAAGACTGCAGGTACTTCATCAGCCCGCTCAGCAGACACCTCGCATACACAGTCTGTTACGGAATGGCGCCCCTTGCGCAAAATCAGCAGCACATCATAGGCGCTGCACGCCCCAGTGCCCATCAGCAGCATTTCCATCGGCCGTACACCCAAATTTTGCCCCCCACCGTCAGGCGGGCCATCAATGACCACAGCATGACCGCTACCCGATTCGGCCACAAACTTGGCATTTTCGACCCACTTAATCCGCGCCTTCATTCCCGACTCCTTTAAATTCATGCATTTCAGACAGATCGTATGATAACTCAAACAAAACCCTTAAATTGCCGATAGCTATTGATAGAGTCCAATTGTGATGAGTTCAAAATGACATTAGCGAAAACCCCCAACCCTAAGCTTACCCCGGCAATTGAAAGCTTTATTTCACATTGCCACCGCCGCCGCTACCCCAATAAAAGTGTCATCATTCATGGTGGCGATACGCCCGATTCTCTCTATTACATCACCGAAGGTTCGGTCAGCGTGGTCTCCGAGGATGATGACGGTAATGAGATGGTGTTGGCATATCTGAATTGCGGGGACTTTTTCGGCGAGCTGGGCCTGTTCAGTGAAACACCGCAACGTAGCGCCTGGGTCCGCGCCCGGGGAGAATGTGAGGTGGCAGAAATCAGCTATGAACGCTTTCGCCAGATGGCCAAGGATCACACAGATGTGATTTTTCAGATGGCCTCACAAATGGCTTTGCGTCTGCGCCGCACCTCCAATATGGCCTCGCGTCTGGCCTTCATGGATGTTAGCGGCCGGGTTGCCAAAACGCTGCTGGACTTATGCAGCCAACCTGACGCCATGACCCACCCGGATGGCATGCAGATCAAAATTACCCGCCAGGAGCTGGGCCGTATCGTTGGCTGCTCACGTGAAATGGTGGGGCGCGTATTAAAAAGCCTTGAACAACAAAATATGATCTCGGCCAAGGGCAAAACCATCGTGGTGTTTGGGACGCGATAATACCGGTGTATAGCACCCATAAAAAAGCCCGGCGAAACCGGGCTTTTTTATGGGTGGCTGACGGCTATATCCGAAATCCGATTTGGATTGAGTAGGCAATCTCATCCTCACTAGCACCCGCGGCTAAATCCAGCTGCACTCCAGACAGATCTAAGCCAATACCAATAGTGGCAATACTGGTACTGGTATCACTCATGTTATGGCGATAACCGAGACGCAACTGCGTCATTTCAAACACGTTCAATTGGGCGCCTAAGGCAAGATATTGTGTTTTAGAGTCAAAACCAAATGACTCACTTTCATTCAGATCCAGATCAAAAGCAACTGTGGTCCACTTGGTCGTATGCGAAGCACCTATTCGCGCTTGTGGTTTAATTTTAATAATGCTTGGATTCACGGTGAAGCCAAGACCTGTCAATTTAGGATCCACATATGGCTGAGTCTGGTACTCTTGTCCGATCAGGTTTTTAATTGCAAAACCAGTCGTCCAGCCATTATCAAATTCTTTGGCAGCACCGACATCGATATCGATAGCATTATCTCTTTTCTGCCCCAGGCTTGAATCATAATCGGCAACAATGACACTCAGCGCGTAATCAAAACTAGTCGCCATCACAAACTTGGGAGTCATACCAAATGCGATATCATGACCACCAACATTGAACACACTGGAAAGTGACAGCCCTATCTCATTCATAATCAAGCCTCGGCCCAACATATGCGAGGTAAGCTGCGAAGAGTCAAATGACTCATCTGGCGAGAGAGAGCCTTCACCTGCTTCATTTCTTACCCGCAGCAATTCATTTATGTCATTGCTTGTCGGAAAGATCTGAGCACCACCAACCTCCCTGCTATCAATCAAGAGCGACATATCAATTTTTTTATTGGGAATGGCAAACACCGCAGCGTAAAGGTATTCTCTCTGAATCGGCTTGTTAGCCATCAAGACCAGTTGATTACCCAATGCTGTAGTCGTGTCGACTACATCCTGCCGCCCATTAGAAGCTCCCGCCTTGTAATCATCAAGCGCCGTATCATAAGCCGCTTCCATGCCATTATCTTGATAAGTGGCTAAAGCGTCGAGCACCTTTTCCTTATCTGAAAATCGAGCACCCGCCATTAGACTAATCTCTTGTGTCTCGCCTGTAATAGACAATAACGCAGGATTATAAAAAATAGCATTGGCATTCGTGCCATGGGCGACACCAGTCCCCCCAAGTGAAAACCCATAGGGATCAAGCGAACCATAGGGCAACGCTGCCACCTGACTTGAAAACAAGACCGAGGCTGACGCCACTCCAGCTAGCAGACGTAAGGGCTTAGCCATGCACGACATTTTTTACTTCCCGGAACAACACATTACTGATAAACATTAGTGACAACTCATTCAACGCGCCTCTAAACAGGAGTTTAACTCAAATCTGGCTGCTAATCCGTCAAATAATAAAAAGCCCCACCAAACCTTGGCGAGGCTAATCACGCAATCATTCTAATGTTTGGATAACTAGAAAACGAATCCCATCTGTACTGATGCAGCAAGTTGGTCATCATTACCGGCCACAGCGAAATCAAGATGGAACCAACCAGGTGAAAGACCAAGACCAAGGGTTGGCATGCTGTCATTCGAATCACTCATGTTATGCTGATAACCGGCACGTAAATCCAGCCAGCCAAAAAAGCTGACTTCGCCACCCACACCAATAAATTGTGATTTGGACTCAAAACCAGCCGGTTCATTTTCAACCAAATCAATATCAACTGCCAAGATCCAGTTCTCACCGCCCCTGGATACACCAAGACGTAACTGGGGTTCAATTTTTACCACATTGTTATTCGCAGTTAGATAGTCTTCACTGATCAGATTTTTCGCTACAAGACCTGCGCGCCAACCGTTACCAAAATCCTTTGCCAAACCAAGATCGAAATTGAAATCGGTATAGTCGATTTCACCGACCTCGGCATCAATCTCTGCCGTATCCAGAGCGTCACCCACGAACTCGTAATCATAGGTTTGTAATTTCAAATATTTCGGTGTCACGCCGATGGCGATTCCACCCCATGATTTAAATTCATGGGATAAGGCAAGCCCTACCTCGCCAACAAGCGCCCCACGGCCCCTGAGATCAGAGCTTAAAGTGGAAGTTGGGTTTGTAATCGAACTAAAATCCCCAGCATCCAGCTGATCAAGGATTGCCTGAATTGAATTTATGTCACTTTCAGAAAGATTAGCCTTGCCGTCACCAAGCGCCCGGCCAGCAAGATGCACAGAAACACCCACCTTCTTGCCTGGAAATGCCATGACAAGGCCACCAAACCCTTCAGCATATGCAGTTTTATTTGAAACACTGCGCAACCCAGCCAAAAGGTCATCACCGGCACTTACAACATTATTTGCGGTACCTGGCCCCGGCGTAGTATTGAATGCATCAATGGCATCGCTGAAACCATCAATATAGTTATTGTTGTCAAAATCGATGACGGCATCCGCCAGATCATCCGGATCCAGATAACGTGCCCCACCCGAGAAAACCAAACGAAAATCTTCATCCTCCGGGGCTAATGAAAGCAACGCCGGATTCATATAACCCGCACTGGCACTATTGCCTGAAGCAACACCAACCCCACCCATACTCAATGAACGGGTGTCGAGTGTCTGGAAGGGTAAAGCACCTGCTTGGGTGGAAGCGAGTAGCAATGAGGGCAGCAAGCCCTTTAGCAAAATGTGTTTGCGCATTTAAATATTATCCATAATTTGACAGCAACAAGGCTGAATTCTGTACTTTCAGAATATCGGCTATGACCAACAGGCCTTTAGGCTTACACGAAATTAGTAACGAAATGGATTCAGAAAAAAAGTGTATTGAGCGCCTCACCCGGCTCAGGTGCCCGCATGAAGGCCTCGCCTACCAGGAAAACATTGACATTATGCTCACGCATTAACTTGACGTCATCAGCGTGGTGAATACCGCTTTCTGTCACGACAATGCGGCCATCCGGGATAGACGAGAGCAGGTCAATGGTGGTCTGCAAAGACGTATCAAAAGTGCGAAGATTACGATTGTTTATACCGATAAGTTTCAGCGGCAGGCTCAAGGCCCGTTCCAATTCGTGCGCATCGTGCACTTCAACCAACACATCCATGTCCAGCTGATGTGCCAGCTGACTCAGCTCCAGTAACATTGCATCACCCAATGCCGCAACAATCAGCAAAATACAATCAGCACCAATGGCTCGCGCCTCATACACCTGATAGGGATCAATAATAAAATCCTTGCGCAGCACAGGTAGATCACACGCCGCCCTGGCCTGTTTCAAATAGTCTTCCGAGCCTTGAAAAAAGACTGCATCCGTTAACACTGACAAACAGGCGGCACCGCCATTCTGATATGAGCGTGCGATATCAGCCGGACGAAAATCTTCGCGCAACAACCCTTTGCTGGGAGAGGCTTTTTTCACTTCAGCAATGACTGCCGGCTGGCCGTTTTTGATCTTATCTTCAATGGCACGAACAAATCCCCTTGGTGCTGCGATCGCCTCAATCTGTTTGCTCAACTCGCGCGAACTAATTCTGGCGCTGCGCTCAACCACCTCTTCGACCTTGCGGTGTAAAATCTTTTGTAATATATCTGGCTGGCTCATTGTTTTCTTACCCGGCTAATTTCTGACTTAATGTAACCAGGGCATCCAGTTTTTCAGCAGCTGCACCACTGGCAATCTGCTCCGCTGCTTTTTCAACCCCAGCCTCGAGTGAATCCGCCAAGCCAGCAGCATAGATCGCAGCGCCAGCATTCAAAGCAACAATGTCACGGGCCGGACCAGACTGATTGGCAAACACCTGCTTAATCAGCACCAAACTCGCCGCTGCACTATCCACAGCAATGGCTGAAATATTCGTGCGCTGCATACCAAATTGTTCTGGTGTTACTTGATAACATGTGACGGCACCCTCTTTCAGTTCCGCCACCTGAGTTGCTGCACCAATACTGATTTCATCCATGCCGTCTTCAGAATGAACCACCAACACATGATGACTGCCAAGCCGCCCAAGCACTTGTGCCAAAGGCTCTAGCCATTGTTCGCTAAAAACCCCCAAGACCTGGTTAGGCGCTCCCGCAGGATTGGTCAGCGGGCCGAGCACGTTAAAGATCGTGCGCACCCCCATCTCTTTACGTGGACCGATGGCATGCTTCATGGCGCCATGATGTTTGGGGGCAAACATGAAGCCAACTCCTAGCTGCTCTACACACTGGGCAACTTGCTCTGCTGTCAGATCGAGATTGACACCAGCAGCCTCCAGCACATCCGCACTGCCCGACTTGCTCGAGATAGAGCGATTACCGTGTTTCGCCACTTGGGCACCGGCGGCAGCCACCACAAAAGCACTGGCGGTGGAGATATTAAAAGCACCCGAGGCATCCCCACCTGTACCACAGGTATCGACCAGGTGATCACCCGAAACCGTGACAGGTGTGGCCAGCTCACGCATCACCTGAGCCGCGGCGGCAATTTCATCGACGGTCTCGCCCTTCATACGCAGACCAATCAGAAAACCGCCAATTTGAGCCTGAGTTGCCTCGCCGGTCATGATCAGGCGCATCACTGAACTCATTTCTTCAGCGGAAAGATTATTGCCCTCGGTCACAGCGCGAATCGCAGCTTGCATATCCATTCCGTTTGCCTCTTAGCTTGCCTGCTCAAGAAAGTTTTTTAGCATGTCGTGGCCATGCTGAGTCAAGATCGATTCGGGATGAAACTGCACCCCTTCCACGGCCAGTTCTTTATGACGCACACCCATAATCTCATCAATCTCGCCCTCGGCCGCTTCGGTCCAGGCGGTTATTTCGAGACACTCTGGTAACGTCTCACGCTCAATCACCAGGGAGTGATACCGGGTCGCCACAAACGGATTGGCCAAGCCTTTAAACACACCCACACTCTTATGTTTCACCATGGAGGTCTTGCCATGCATGATCTGTTTGGCATGTACAATCTTGCCACCAAAGGCCTGGCCAATACTTTGATGCCCAAGACAAACACCCAGGATCGGTATCTTACCGGCAAAGTGCTTGATTGCCGCAATGGAGATACCTGCTTCATTGGGCGTGCAAGGCCCGGGGGAAATAACAATGTGCTTTGGTGCTAATACCTCGATCTCTTCCACGGAGATTTGATCATTACGAAAGACTCGCACATCGGCGCCCAACTCACCAAAATACTGCACCAGATTGTAGGTAAAGGAATCGTAGTTATCTATCATTAACAACATAACCCACCCCCTAACCTATTTTATCGAGGCCGGCTTCAGCCATGGCAACTGCACGAAAAATGGCACGCCCTTTGTTCATGGTTTCGTCCCATTCGTTTTTTGGTACTGAATCGGCCACCACACCCGCACCGGCCTGAATATGTAATTTGCCATCCTTGATCACCGCGGTGCGAATCGCAATGGCAGTATCCATGTTGCCATTCCAACCAATATAGCCAATGGCACCACCATAGATACCGCGCTTGACCGGCTCCAGCTCATCAATAATTTCCATGGCGCGGATCTTCGGTGCACCTGAAAGTGTTCCGGCCGGGAAGGTAGCTCTAAGTACATCCATCGCATTCAGGCCGGGTTTTAATTTGCCAGTCACATTGGAAACGATGTGCATGACATGGGAATAACGTTCGATCACCATCTTGTCGGTCAGTTTCACTGAACCAATCTCAGATACGCGACCCGCATCATTACGCCCAAGATCAATTAACATCAAGTGTTCAGCCAGTTCTTTCGGATCGGCAAGCAGATCTTGCTCCAGCGCCTTATCTTCTTCCGCAGTCTTACCACGTGGACGGGTACCGGCGATTGGCCGTACAGTTACTTCACCATCTTCTAGCCTGGTCAAAATTTCTGGCGAGGAACCAGCGACATGAAACGTGTCCAGATTGAGATAAAACATATAAGGCGAAGGATTCAAACTGCGCAAGGCACGATACAGATCCAGCGGCTCAGCCTTATAGGGAATTGATAAACGCTGCGACAACACCACCTGCATGCAGTCACCTTCAAGAATGTAATCCTTGATCTTATTGACACCACTTTCAAACGGAGTTTGTTTGAAACCAGATCTAAAATCACTCTCTTTAACTTTTCGGCCACGTTTTTTCGGCGTTTGCGGCAACGTCTGCTTGCTTAACTGCCCAACCAAATCATCAAGACGCTGCTGCGCCTGCTTGTAGGCACCTTTAACCGAAGGATCGACGTGTACAACCACGTAAAGCCGGCCACGCAGATTATCGAAAACGACCACTTCATCAGAAACCAGCAGCAGTATATCCGGCACCCCAAGTGGATCCGGATTACTCTTGCCATCCAGACGCGGCTCAATATAGCGCACTGTGTCATAACCGAAGTAACCGACTAAACCACCGGTAAAACGGGGCATACCTTTTACCTCGGGTACGTTAAATTGATCCTGGAATGCCTGAATTGCTGCCAAGGGATCTTCGGCTATGGTTGTTCCCAGCTGCTTACCTTCATGCTCAACTGTCATTTCATGGCCATGCACCCGTAATACGGTGCGGCAAGGCAAACCAATGATCGAATAACGACCCCACTTTTCGCCGCCTTCGACAGATTCAAACAAATAGGAGTATGGCGCTTTGGCCAGTTTGAGATAGGTGCTCAGCGGTGTGTCCAGATCCGCCAGCACTTCGCGCATCACCGGGATGCGGTTATATCCGGCGGCTGCGAGGGCATCAAATTCTTCGCGTGTCATTACCATTACCTTTCAAATACAAATCCAGTTAAATCCCAAACAAGCGCGGCTTCACCATCGCTTGCCAGCTGGATCCATTTTGATTTGTCTTTGTCGGGCAATATTCATTGAATACCTATAAAAGATTTTTCAATTCTGCCAATGAGTCTATCACAGCATCTGGCTTGGCATCACGGATATCGACCCCATGATTATAGCCATATGGAACACACACTACCTGAAAGCCGGCATTACGCGCCGCTTCAACATCATGCATGGAGTCACCTACCATCAGGCAATCGACCGGCTGCTCCCCTAATTGTTCAGCAGCATATAACAAGGGTAACGGGTCAGGTTTTTTCTTCGGTGTTGTATCACCACTGACCACCACATCAAACTGATCGAAAATGCCCATATCTTTTAATAAGGGCACTGTAAATGCTTCAGCCTTGTTGGTAACACAACCCACTTTGAAACCATTGCTCTTCAAGTATTCCAGACCCTCTTCAATGCCATCGTAAAGACAACTGCGACCACTGGTATTGTCGGCATACAGCTTCATGAATATAGGATGGGCTTCTTGATAGGCGTCTTCTGGCGGGTCCTCCCAAAGCGTATCCGTGAGCGCCCGCATTATCAAGCGATCAACACCATTGCCGACCCAGGTGCGAACTTTATCAATCCCCCAGGGCTCTTTACCCAAGACCTTCATCATTTCATCAATGCAATAAGCCAGGTCGGGCACGCTATCAACCAGCGTGCCATCCAAGTCAATCAGCACCAACTTTGGTTTATTTAAACTCATTCTTCTTACTACTACGCCTTGGCCAGTTCTTCACGCATGGCACCAATCACGGTGTCATAATGATTTGGATCGCTTTGTTGGGCTGCATTGAATACAGCTGAACCTGCAACAAAGGTATCTGCACCTGCAGCAGCAATCTCGCGGATGTTATCAACCTTCACACCACCGTCAATCTCCAGACGAATGTCACGGCCAGACTCATCAATTATCTTGCGCGCTTCACGCAACTTATCCATTGTCGCTGGAATAAAACTTTGCCCACCAAACCCTGGGTTGACTGACATCAGCAGCACCATATCGACCTTATCGATGACGTATTTCAACACATCAAGAGGTGTCGCTGGATTAAATACCAAGCCTGATTTGCATCCTTCGCCCTTAATCAGCTGCAAACTACGATCTACGTGCTCTGATGCCTCTGGGTGAAAGGTGATATACGTAGCGCCCGCCTTGGCAAAATCAGGAATGATACGATCCACTGGTTTAACCATCAGGTGCACATCGATATCTGCAGTTACACCGTGTTTGCGCAATGCCTCGCACACCAACGGGCCAATTGTCAGGTTAGGTACATAATGATTATCCATTACGTCAAAGTGGACGATGTCGGCACCGGCGTTTAAAACGTTCACGACTTCCTCTCCCAAACGGGCGAAGTCGGCCGACAAAATCGAAGGTGCGATTTTGTAATCTGGCATGGTAAGGCCTCTTATAGTTGCTGTTTATATTAGGAAAAACTAAAGCCGCTACGGCAAATTGCCGATAACTTTAACTGATTGGAGCATTTATTTCACGCAATCAAGTCTATGAAGTTTCGACAAAATTATCTTTTTTCCACAAGTTAACAAATAGTGCCATGAAGTATACCCCCCCAAGCACTGTAACACGCTGTTTTAATAAGTGTAATATTACCACAGCGTTGCTTGGTCTGGTCATATTGAGCTGCGCTTTGTTCCTGCCTTCACACGCAGCCAGCGCTCCCAACCAACCGTTGAATGGTATCGAGCTGGGCCAAGCACTTGAAAAAGGCTTAAAAAACGGAAGAGCGATCTGGCTTCTAGATGGTCAGGAAAAATTTTTCGCTGTGTTTAATCCGGACCAAAGCGGCAAACCCAAGGGCGGTGTGATTATTCTTCACGATGCCAACAGCCATCCAGACAAACCTGAAGTTATACGACCCTTACGCCACGCGCTTCCATTACAAGGCTGGGTGACCATGTCTATCCAACTCCCCTATCTCGCCAGTCCAAGCGATTACATAAAACAACAAGCCACCATTAATAAACGAATTGATTCTGCGATCTCGCACATGCGCAATGCAGGCTTTAGCAACCTTGTATTAATTGGGCATGGTACCGGCACAATGGCCGCCACTTCTTACCTTGCCAACCAGCCTAATGGATTAATACAAGCCTTTGTTGCCATCAGTCTTGGTGTATTGCATGAACAGGATGAGTCCAACTCTATTCCTAATCAGCTTGAAAAAATTACGCTACCTATTCTTGACATTTACGGCAGCAATGACCTGGATTATGTCACCAACTCTGCAAATAAGCGCTCACTTGCCGCAAGAATATCAGGCAATACCGCGACGCGCACCAATCAAATTGCCCCATACATGCGTTCTGGTTTAGCCAAAAGCAACAACCATAAACTGCAAGGATTTATCTCTTATCGTCAGATTCGAGTCGAAGGTGCAAGTCATGATTTTTCAGGTTCAGAAGTACAATTAACCAAGCGCATTTCTGGCTGGCTCGAACGACACGCCAAAGGAGTCGCCATTTCATCCAACCGCTAGTCGAAAAAAAAGCGGGCCGATGGCCCGCTTTTTTATTTCCTTACAAATACTGACTAACTGTCACTACGAATCAATCCATAGCGGGTAAGACTCCACTTAACAGCAAACCAGCATACTGCGATAACCACTGCAGTAACAACGATATCAGCTATCGATGACATTGGAACGTGCGTGTACTCCGGTGCTACTGAGCCAGATATCCATGTGTAACGCTCAATCCAGGTACCCAGCACAATACTGCCCGCCACCAAGACAATCACAGTCGGATTGTGGCGGTTAGGTGTGATCGCCAGGGTAAAAAATGGAATGACAAATTTGAGCACTAAGAACAACCACCAAAGCCCACTCATGCTCGACATCATAGCATCATAACGCCCCATCTCTTCAGGCAGACGGCCATACCACATAATCAGATATTGAGTGAAATAGAGATATGTCCATAGAATGGTCATCGCCAACATAAACTGAGCCATGAAATTAAAAATATAATCTTCAAAGCCTTTCACTAACTTTCCTGAGCCATGCAAGAAGAACAGAAAGATAGTGAAGAAACCCAGGAACATATGGAAGTTACTTTGGAAATGGTAAGCACCATAACTGGCACTATGCCAATTTGGCAGCATGATCATTTCAAAGTCCCATGCGACCATTGAACCATAGCTGAAGTAAAAGAACGGAATCAGCAAAGCAATGTTACGATAACGGCGCTGTGCTGGATAAGATCTATCAACCTCTGACTGATGCTGATATTTAATGAATAGTAAATACAATCCAGCGATCACCAGAAAACCGATAATATTACGTGCCACCAGGAATCCAAAGTTATGCCAGCCCGGCAAATGACTGCCTTCATCATGAGCGTGGGCTAACCACGGGAAGGCTGACTCACCTGCCGCCAGTATAATTAGCAACAAGACAAAGGCGACCGGGAACAACACCGCCAGGGAACAGGCTAAGTGACGAATTTGAAAGCGCCATCTACCATTGCACAGCTGCAAAACAGCCGACAATGTCACCCCACCTAACGCCAGGTAGAGCACAATTAAAAAGTTGGTGATCACTACCGACCAGAAACCGAAGTTTTCCATGCTAACCCCTGTTTTCTATCTCTATTTTAGATTTATCCATTGAATTACTTGGCTGCAGCAGTTGTTGTTGCAGCATGATCTTTTACCAGACCATTCTTTATGTAATTCACCACATGCCAGCGTTCTTCAACATTCAGGTCATTAGACCCGCGTTTGCCTTGAGGCACACCATACGCAGGCATGACATAACTCCCAAAGGTAATTGTTCCCCACAGCCAACCTTCGGTCAGGTTTTCCTGCACGTAACTATCATTCAACGCGATGGCGCCAATCTTACCGCTTACTGGAGAATCCGCCCCTCCGGTCATACCATGACACGCCGCGCAGTAAATCTTGAACAGTGTGCGGCCTTTTGATATGGACTCAGATGACGCCTCAATTGGGTTAGACATTCCTTTGGACGCCTCACGATCCGCAACCGTTGTTGGAATGCCACCAACTGGAATCGAACGCGCAGGAAAATCCAACATCCTTCCTTCCTGCGGCTTAATGCTTGGCTGATTCATCATATCGGTCGACCAAGGCCAGGCAAGGGCGACCGCTGGCATCATCATCGCAGTTGCAATAATAGACTTAAACCTCATTGCGACACCTCTTCACGAATTTCCAATACTTTATGCTTCTTGAACAATTCCTTGATCGGATCAACGTTTTTCTCATCCAGCTCTAACATAACTCCAATCTGGTCAAGACTTACCTTTTCTGAATAGAGCGGGTGACGCCGAGTCATCAAGCGTGCATTAATCAGAAAACCAATTACTGTTGCGATCACACCAAACAGAATCAGCATCTCATAAGTCAGGACTATATTTGATGGCAGCGGAACAACTGCCTTCCCTCCCTGGGGCTGCACAAGGAATGTTGCTTGGGCGGACGCAAGAAACAAAAAACCGAAGCAAATACCAAAAATCGCACCAAAAAGTGTGAACTTAGGCACAGGCGAACCACGATCACCCAAAACCTCTTCAATCTCAGGATGTTCGATCGGTGACTTCAAGGTCACGTCATCAACAGACACACCGGGGATCACATGTGATCGAATATCGGAGACCGTCGCGAACGCCTCTTCAAAGTTACTAAACATACCCATCACGTAATAGCGTTTCATGATCAAGCTCCTTCTTTACTCGGTTCATCACCCGGTTTAGGGTCACTTGCACGGCGATGGAACTGGTTAGCCAACGCTGAACTGTGGTAGTGACGACGGTGAAACACCATTTCCTTCACTTCGTACATAGACACAGACGGGAACACCTTAACAAAGACCAGAAATAACAGTCCGAACCAGCCAAAACTACCAAAAACAATTGCCCACTGAACCATACTTGGCCACATCACATCCCAGGCAAAAGGCATATAGGAGAAAGACAAAGTCGGCGTCACAATCATCCAGCGTTCCAGCCACATACCCAAATTAAGGAACAACGACACCACAAACATGGTTGGCAGATGGCGCCGCAATTTTTCAAACGCCAGAGTAAAAGGCAGCACTGAACCACAGAACAACATCATCCAGAAATAGGGAGCATGCGGCCCGACAAATTTCGCTATGAGCAGCTCTTTGGCAACCATATCGTGACCATACCAAGTCGCTGCGAATTCGATAATATTCAAGTACGACCAAACCATTGCGATAGCGAATGTCAGTTTGCAAGTCTTTTCCAGAATCGGAATAGTCATGTATTCATCGAAGCGGAAGAAATAACGCAACAGGATGAATAGAGTAATGATCGCCGCACAACCTGAATACAAGGCACCCGCCACGAAGTAAGGTGGGAAGGTTGTGATATGCCAGCCAGGCATGATTGACATGGCAAAGTCAGCCGATACGATTGAGTGCACCGATACCGCCAGCGGGATCAGGAAACAAGCCATTAGCAGGTAGATCTTACGGAAGTTACGCCATTGACGATCATCACCCTGCCAACCCAGCGAGAGTACGGTGTACAACTTTTGACGCCAGCCACGCGCACTGTCACGACAGATGGCTAAGTCAGGAATCATACCAATGAACAGGAACAGTGCGGATGACGTCAGATATGTCGTTATGGCAAAGGCATCCCAAACCAAAGGTGAACGAAAGTTTGGCCATATACCCCGGTCTGACACGTATGGCAGTACCCAGTACATATTCCAGACACGACCCAAATGGATGATTGGGAACAGACCCGCTGTCATCAGCGAGAATGTCGTCATCGCCTCAGCAAATCGGTAAATCGGCTTTCGCCAGTCTGCCTGGATTATATGCAGTATCGCCGACAATAACGTTCCGGAGTGACTCATGCCAATCCAGAATACGAATGTTGCAATGTAGAGGTCCCACATATGTGGCCAGTTAAGATTTGCTGGCCCCATCCCCACTTGATACTGATAAATCTCGGCAGCTACTGCACACATCACCATGGCGACACAACACACCACCGCAACCCAGTAACCCATACGGGGATTCTCCATACTACGGAGCACATCCTCGTTGATCTTAGCCCAAGCTATATTTTCATTTATATCTTTTGTTTGCATAGGTCACACCACGTTATTTATTTCTATGGCCTTACTATTGCCCCAGCTCAAATCAGGCTTCACGCACCCGTTCGAGATAAGTCACACAAGGATCAGTGTTCAGCCCCTCAAGCACCCGATAGCCACGCAAGTCTGGATCACTCTTATGCTGCTCGTGTTTACCAAGCTCAACTTCATGCGCCGCCCAAATCTTACTGACTTTTGAACTCTTATCCATCATATCCCCAAAGACTATTGCCTCAGTCGGGCATGTTTGTGCACATGCTGTGATTACATCCCCATCATGCACTTCACGACCTTCGCGCCGCGCGGCATCTTTCCCAACCCTGATACGTTGAACACAGAAGGTACACTTCTCCATAACCCCTTTATCTCGCACGCTCAGGTCAGGATTGAGCTGCATATTCAGCGGCTCAGGCCAGGACTCTTCATAATAGGAGTAGAAATTAAAATAACGCAGACGGTAAGGGCAGTTATTAGAACAATAACGTGAACCAATACAGCGGTTATACACCTGGGCATTTAAACCATCCGGCGTATGATAAGTAGCAGCAACCGGACATACAGGCTCACATGGCGCCGCATTACATTGCTGACACATCATTGGTAAAAAGCTACCACCGCGCTCCTGATATTCTTTCTCATCACCACCCATATCAGGTTCGTCCCAGTAGCGCTCAACCCGCAACCAGTGCATCCCCTGGCCTTTCATCATCCGCTTCTTACCCACGGTAGGCAGGTTATTTTCGGCATAACAAGCAACTGAACAAGCATTACAACCCGTGCATTTGTTCAAATCAATCGCCATGGCCCACATGTGTTCGTAGTCATGGTGCCCACCGTCCTCAGCCGTCCTACGATAGTCAGACCAGTTTTCAAGGATATTTTTCAGCGACATTATTAAGCTCCCTCAACCCTTCTGAATACACTGGCCGCCACCGTACTTACTAAGCGGCGTCCAACCTGACGCTCACTGCCACCTAAACGTGACAGGTCCGCACTGTGGCCAGTCTTGGTTACTTTAACTCGCGTTGCATAAGAGGCCAATTCACCACTTTCGGCATCCTCGGCCGGGCTTAGAATTTTAAGTGGATTAACACCGACACCCTTTGCATAGCGGCCATATTCTTCATGACCACGCCCAATAGGTACTGCAATCACATCCACATGTACGCCTTTATGAATATAGATTTGCGTTTCTATAGCGCCCTGGTCTGATTCGATCTTTACGAAATCACCCTCTTTGACCCCGAGTTTGGCGGCAGTCTTCGGGTGCACTTCGGCCCATGAGTCCCAAAACACCTTACTGACCTGATCCGGGGCTTCGTTCAACCATGACAGATTGGCATTACGTCCATCGTACATATTCTGGTTTGTTGATGGCACCAAGTGCATCGGAAACCCACTATTTGCTTGGTAACCAGGCTGTTTAATATCACCCAGTTTGATTTTTAATGACCCTGGTGAACTTGGTGCGTTGATTAACCCTCTTTGTACAGAGGCTGACCAGAATTCATCACCAGACTTACCCGCTTTAACAGATGCCGGCATTCCGGCCAAAGCAGCACGTAGATAGGAATAATAATCGTCATAGCCTGCATACCCTGCCACACCATGATGCTTCAACATCGATAGCAGGATGTCGCCCAGGCTCTTGGTCTCGGGACTCAGCGGATTCATCAACGGCTGAGACATGCTTAATGCAGCATTCTTGGGCTGGTAAGGCGCAACGGTAGTGCCCCACTCTTCATAAGGTGAAGACAACGGCAAGACAAGATCTGCAGCCAGGGTAGTTTCATCTAGAAACATTGACAAAGCCACCTTAAAAGGCACTTTTGCCAGCTTGTCAGCAAAACCGAGATGGCTAGGCGACGTATATACGGGATTAGCCCCCATGAAAAAGACTACGTCATATTTTCCGGCATCAATTGCTTTGGCAAAATCCAGCAGTGCACGGCTATTTCCGCGTTTAGCTTTCAAGTCTTTAAATGCCATGCTGTTGGATGCTTCAATTGTCTTGCCTACATTACCCAGCAACACATTTAGCATCATTATTGCCATCGCATTTTGGTAACCATTGGCGTGATTATTTGCAGACTCGCCAGATAGCACCAGACTCGGACTATTATCTTTCAGGTAGTTGGCAATACGAACTAGAGAGTCCCCACCCACACCACTGATCTCTGTGACCTTGCTGGCGTTATATTCAGCAATAAGGTCCAGTGCAGCCTTAGTAAGACTGTTACCATTGACTTGGTGCTTAGTTAACAAGACATTTGCAACACCTAGCGCAACCACACCCTCAGTACCGGGGCGGGCAGCTACCCACAGGTCTGCATTCGCACCAGTGAGTGACATCTTTGGCTCAACTTGAACAAGCACACCTCGATCACCAGTACGAAATTTGACGTACTCACGAGAAAAGTGAACTGGAGACATCCAGGTACCTAGAAAATCAGCACCAAATGATAAAATTGATTTTGCTTTATCCAGGCGGTAAGCGGGAACAGCATCACCTAATACCGCCTCATTAACGGCTTCGCCGACGGCATTATTAACTGCCTCGTAGACATAATGCTCTTTACTGCCCCAGGCTTGATTCAAGGCATCAAGCAACTTCGATTGATGACCACTGACTGTCCCGGTAAACCAGGCACTTCGCCCTTGATCAACACCGGAAACTTTTTCACCCATTATTTGCCAAGCTTCTTCCCAGCTAACAGGCTGCAAGGATCCGCCCTTTCGAGCCATCGGCTGCATAATACGGTCAGGGTTATAGTGTGATTGCACACTGGCTTGCCCCATTTGGCACAGCCCCCTGCCATTCAAGGCCTTTGGATTTCCTTCGAGCTTCAATAAGCGGCCTTCACGAATTCGTCCGTGCACACCGCATCCAGAAGGACACTGCTGACAGGTAGAGGCAAAGTAAACCCCTATTCCTGGAATTGCATATTCTTCAGGCGCCAGATAGGCGACAACTTTTTCTTTACCCTCTTCGAGAGTAATGGTCGTCGGCATATCACAACCACTCAAGGTCGCAGCACCAACGCCACCGAGCCCCATAAACTTCATGAAGTCTCTGCGGTTGATATCGTTACCACTCATAACAAATCATCCGTTCTTAGTTAAAATTGATGGCCAGATCTTTGATCTCAGCCCGCCCATTACTTGTGACACTTCCAGCAATCGGAAGGGCCGCCGTTCTGCTCATGGCAGCGTACACAGAATCCCATATTCAATGGCTTCACTTTCTCGGCAACGGTCATTTCTTTGACCTCACCGTGACAGAATGCGCAAACCTCTGAAACATTTGCTACGTCCATTCCTTCATTATTAAAAACGAAACGCTGTAGATGTTTTTCATGAGTAAAGTGCACATAATCGGGCACATCATGAACCTTATTCCACTCGGGCGGCTCATTGTTTTCCCAATATTCGGTCAACTTCTGAATGCGGGGCTTGTCAGTTGCGATGATTGAATGGCACCCCATGCACTTGCTTGTAGGTGGGATACCTGCAACCTTGCTACGTCGAGCATAGGTATGGCAGTACATACAATTAATACCATTTATGTCTGCATGAATATCGTGTGGAAAATCTATGGGCTGGGGCACATCTTCACCACTATGCGTCCCTTTTGGCGGCGTTGCATTTGGCACTTCTGCGTGCGCTCCACCAACAAAAAAAACACTTGTCAACAGAGCAAAAAGCAACACCAGACTCTTGTTCACACTACGCTGGCCAGCCTTTTTCCCAGGTCTCTTGAAGAGATTTTTTTCACTCACAAACATCTCAGTCCTCGATCTGTTGTAGATCCAAATTAGGCTTTAAACAAAGAAAACAACTAAATAGCAAACCTCTTGCTGCATAACAACACACGAGCAGATGAACCACTCAACCTAAAAGGGTTTACTAAAATATTCTAAAAATTGACTATCCCCAATTATCCCGTAAAGCTAATCTGCTTCGTTGCTTCGTTGCTTCTTTGGCAACTGATTCAACTTAACTTACCGGCCACGCACCCTAACTAAAGAACAATGTATTTTTATAATAACCAGACCGTTCTTAGCTAGTCTTAAACTTTTATGATCATTTCTTTGTATTATCCCCAACCATTAACGGGGTATATTTGATCACGTTTATTCAGTGTTCATGCATCGTAGAACACTTTCATTCTTAATGTCAATGTTAACCAATCAACTTTATATTGCTCAGGGAAAACAAGCTATCCAAGCATTAATTGACCAAATTAGTTATACAAAACTTTCTTTTTTAGCCACTAAAGACTTAAGGCATTTACCCAGACCACAAGCAATCAAATAGGATTGGCTACATCAATGAATTCATGGACCACACCAAATTTTTGCACCAACAAATCACCCAGCGCATTAACTCCATCTCGCTCTGTAGCATGATGGCCCGCAGCGTAATAGTGAATACCGCTTTCTCTGACAAAATGGGTAGTCTGCTCCGACACCTCGCCACTAATAAAGGCCTGAACATTAAGCGCGGGAGTAGACTCGATATAATTTTGTGCTGCCCCAGTACACCAGGCCACTCTCGTGATTGGCACCTCATCCCCAGCCAGATGTAAAACCTGCCGCCCCAAAACTTGGCTGATATGCCGAGCAAGTTCTTCCGCACTCATTGCCCTGGATAATTGCCCGTACATGCCAATTTGATCCCGCTCATGAAGCCCAAAACGCCCTTCTACCTGCAAACCCAAGCGCTGCGCCAATTGGGCATTATTGCCACAGTCAGGATGCGCATCCAGAGGAAGGTGATAAGCAAGCAAACTCAGATTGTTTTCTATCAAGCGGCCTATCCGGCGCCGTTTGATACCGGTGATACAGGGTGACTCACCTCTCCAGAAAAAACCATGATGCACCAGCAACAGGTCTGCCTTGGCTTCGATTGCGGCATCAATCAGGGCCTGACTTGCTGTCACCCCAGTCACGATCTTACCGACCTCAGCCACCCCCTCAACCTGCAGGCCGTTTGGCGCATAATCACTAAACGCCTCAACATCCAGCAACCCTTCACAAAAGTTTACCAACTCGGTTAATTGAACCATGCACTTATCCCACGCTTTCAGTTAAGATTGAGCTAAATTTAGTCAAGACTACCTAATAACGATGCAAATGAAAAAACTAATCAATTTTGCCACAGAGGCAATTACAGCCGGATTAGCCTTTGCATTTGTGTTATTGCTCCTTTTCAAACCCGAGGCATTTGAAGGACGCCCAACAGTCGAGTTTGTCGAAGCTCCCGCACCTAAGCGGGATACAGCTAGCAATACTATTGTCTCTTTTGCCAATGCCGTTGAAACTGCCGCGCCTGCGGTAGTGAATATATTCACTCGTAAAGTAGTACAACAACGCACAAACCCACTGTTTGACGATCCTTTTTTCCGCCGTTTCTTTGGCGACCGCATTCCCACACCGCAAAAACAGCTGGAAAACAGCCTTGGCTCCGGTGTCATCGTCAATAAACAGGGCTTCATACTGACCAATAACCATGTCATCAAGGGAGCCGATGAAATCGAGGTGGCGCTGCACGACGGCCGCTCTGCCGCCGCGCTTATCGTTGGTGCCGATCCGGAAAGCGACTTGGCAATTTTAAAGATTGAGCTCTCCGACGTTCCCTTTATCATTTTCGGCCAATCTGAAGCGTTGCGTGTTGGTGATGTCGTCCTCGCCATCGGCAACCCCTTTGGCGTCGGTAAAACGGTGACCAGCGGCATTGTCAGTGCGACGGGCCGGTCGCAACTGGGCTTAAGCACCTTCGAAAACTTCATTCAAACCGATGCCGCGATTAATCCCGGCAATTCCGGTGGCGCCCTGATCAACAGTGTCGGCCAACTGGTGGGAATCAATACCGCCATCTTCTCCCGCTCGGGCGGATCTCAAGGCATTGGTTTTGCCATCCCCGTCAGTCTGGCTAAAGGGGTTATGAAACAAATCATCGAACATGGTCACGCCAGGCGTGGCTGGCTTGGCGTTGAAGTTCAGGATCTGAGCAGCGGCCTGGCAGAATCCTTTGGCCTTGGTGACGCCAGCGGGGCACTGATTGCCGGCATACAGCCGGGCGGACCTGCGGCTGAGTCTGGGCTTCAACCAGGCGACATCATCACCCATGTGAATGGCGAAGCAATTAGAGGCAGCCGTTCACTTATGGATGCCATCACCAACAATACTCCTGGTACGGTGCTCGAACTGGATATTTTTCGTCAGGGGCAAACGCTTAAAACTGAAACCGTGATTGGTGAACGGCCACAACCACGGCAGCAACAATAATTAACTAACTAACTAAGATTCGCCACTCTCTTCGCCCTGTTCCGCTGCTTCGCGCTGGGCCTGATTTTTGACCACCATGCGCGACAACACCAAACCCACTTCAAACAGTAACCACATCGGCAAAGCCAACAAGGTCTGAGAGATCATGTCCGGGGGCGTAAGCAACATCCCAAACACAAACGCCACCACAATTACGTAAGGACGTTTCGCCGACAGTTGTTCTGGCGTAGTTGCCCCTGCCCAAACCAACACAATCGTGACGATTGGCACCTCAAAGGCGAGACCAAAAGCAAAAAACAGCTTCAGTACAAAATCGAGATATTTACTGATATCCGTCATAACTGCCACGCCCTCAGGCGCAACACTGAGGAAAAAACTGAATATCAATGGAAAAACAACATAATAGGCAAACAAAACACCCGCATAAAACAGCCCGGCACTGCCAACCAGGAGTGGCAACATCATCTTACGCTCATGCCCATATAACCCGGGCGCAATAAAGGCCCAGAAATGATACAGAATCACCGGCATGCCGATAAAAACGGCCAACACCAGGGCAAATTTAAACGGTGTTAGAAATGGGGAGGCCACTTCCGTGGCAATCATGCTGGTACCTTGCGGCATATGATCCAACAAGGGCATGGCCAACAAAGCGTAGAGGTCATTGGCAAAAAATGCTAATGGCAGAAAAATAATTAAAATGGAAAAAACAATACGCAAAAGACGCGTACGCAATTCCAACAAGTGGCCCACCAGCCCTTGTTGCTCATCTTTTTGCGTGCGCGTTGAGCGTGTATTAAGTCTGTCGCCGATCACTGAGCGGCTGCGTCTGCTCTTGGTCGGTCTCGGCTTGGCTGAGTTCATTTAGCTTTTCAACACCGCTAGGTTCAGCCGGCTTACCTTGAACAGGCACTGTCGCGGCATTTTTATCAATTATTTCATGGAGCCGGGCAATCTCCGTCTCCTTCTCCATCAACTGTTTGATCTCGTTGGCCTTGTCGATCTCATAATCAAGGTCCGACTTCACCGAACTGAGAAAGCCTCGCAGCTTACCCAATCCCCGGCCAATGTTTCTTACCAGACCCGGAAACTCGTTTGGACCAACCACCAATAGCGCTACGACAGCGATTAGAATGATTTCCCAAAAACCGATGTCAAACATAGGATATCAGGCCAGAATTGGCTAAACCTTCTTTTCGTCCTGCTTGCTTGTTTCGCTATCAATCACACGACCTTCAGTCGTGTCAGTAGCGTCCAGCTTGGCCTGATCCTTTGGTTTTTCCTCTTCCTTCTCAGCGTCCTGCATGGCGCCACGAAAACCTTTTACCGCATTCCCCAAATCGGAACCAAGACCACGCAGCTTCTTGCTGCCAAACAACAGCAACACGATCACAAGCACGATCAACAATTGCCAAATACTAATACCACCAAAACCCATCGCTACTCTCCAATTTCAATATTTAGCGGAATAATCACGTATTGTGGCCGCGCGCCGCTTTTTCTTCAATGCCGGAAACACCAAAACGACGTCCTAATTCATCCAGGATGTCTTTCGGCGCCAAGCCCTGCTGCGCTAATAACACCAGAGTGTGAAACCACAAATCCGCAACTTCATAGATGATTTTATCCCGGTCGCCATCTTTTGCCGCCATCACCGTCTCGGTGGCTTCTTCACCAATCTTTTTCAAGATGGCATCCAAACCCTTGTCGTAGAGGCTGGCCACATAGGACGAATCCGCTGCAGCGCCTTTGCGCGCTTCCAGCACTTCGGCAAGTTTGCCCAGCACATCGGCAGAATCCGTCATTCCTGGCTTCCCGCATAGATTTCAGCCGGGTCTTTTAACACCGGCTCGGTTGTGAGCCACTCACCATCCTCAAGACGGCGATAAAAACAACTCTTACGCCCTGTATGACAGGCGATCCCCCCCTGCTGTTCAATCTCAAGCAAGATTACATCCGCATCACAATCAAGGTTTATGCTCTTGATAAGCTGTTGATGCCCGGATGCCTCACCCTTACGCCACAACTTCTTTCGCGAGCGCGACCAATAGACGGCGTAACCTGTGGCAGCAGTTTCTGCCAGTGAATCGCGATTCATCCAGGCAAACATCATTACTTTGCCTGTTCCCGTTTCTTGCGCAATTGCCGGCACCAGACCATCATCGGTCCACTTGATCTGGTCCAACCAGTCACTCACAACCTCACCTCAATACCACGCTCAGCCATGTATTGCTTGGCCTGGCCCACACTGTATTCAGCAAAGTGAAAAATACTGGCTGCCAACACCGCATCAGCCTTGCCCTGTTGTACACCATCAGCCAGGTGCTCCAGATTGCCCACACCACCCGAGGCAATCACCGGCACCGTCACCGCTTCACTCACTGCACGGGTGAGCGCCAGATCAAAACCATCTCGGGTGCCATCGCGATCCATACTGGTGAGGAGGATCTCACCGGCGCCATACTCGACCATCTTTCTGGCCCATTCAATGGCATCTATACCGGTCGGTTTACGCCCACCATGAGTATATATCTCCCACTTGGGCGGTTCCTGGCTCACCTGTTTGGCATCGATGGCGACCACAATACATTGCGAACCAAATGACTCGGCCGCCTCACGCACAAATTCGGGATTAAACACCGCCGCAGTATTAATGGCCACCTTATCAGCGCCAGCATTTAACATGCGGCGAATATCGGCCTTTTCGCGAATACCACCGCCAACGGTCAAGGGGATAAACACTTGCGAGGCCACCTCTTCGACCACGTGAACCATGGTCTCGCGTTCTTCGTGGCTGGCAGTGATATCGAGAAACACCAGCTCATCGGCCCCTTCCTCATCATAGCGCTTGGCCACTTCGATAGGATCACCGGCATCACGAATACCGACAAACTGAACACCTTTGACGACGCGGCCAGCATCAACATCAAGGCAAGGGATAATGCGTTTAGCCAGCGTCATTAATCACTATCCACTAGCTTGTTGGCTTCAGCCAAATCAATCGTACCTTCATAAATAGCCCGGCCAAGAATCGCCCCCATGATGCCGTCATCCTGCACCGCTTGCAGGGCGCTAATATCATCCATATTGGTGACACCGCCCGATGCGATTACGGGAATATTGATAGACTGCGCCAATTTTCGAGTGGCCTCAACATTGACACCCTGCATCATGCCATCGCGACTGATGTCCGTATAAACGAGAGCCTCAACACCATCACGTTCAAAATGTTGCGCCATATCGATGACATCGTGGTGGGAAAGCTTGGACCAACCATCAATCGCCACCTTGCCATCTTTGGCATCAAGACCAACGATAATATGGCCTGGAAACTCAGCACATACATCACCGACAAAGTGCGGCGCGTTGACCGCCTTGGTACCGATGATCACATAGCGCACGCCGGCAGCCAGGTATGCATCGATAGTCTCTTCATCACGAATACCTCCCCCTACCTGGATAGGCAAATCAGGAAAAGCCGCCGCAATTTCGCCAATCACACTGGCATTAACAGGCTTACCGGCAAAGGCGCCATCCAGATCGACAATATGCAGTCGCTTGGCACCCGCCTCAACCCAGCGCGCCGCCACAGCGACAGGATCATCGGAAAAAATTGTGTCATCCTCCATACGTCCCTGACGTAGGCGCACACATTTGCCTTGCTTTAGGTCAATTGCTGGTATTAACAACATGATAATGCTCCTGACGTATCACTAACATTATTATAGATTCCCATCCCACTCAGCGAAATTACGCAACAAGTTAAGTCCCGCTTGCTGACTCTTTTCCGGATGAAATTGCACACCAAATACGTTTGCCGCTGCCACGACCGAAGTAAAATCCAGGCCATAGTGCGTAGTTGCTGCTGTATTCGCCTCATTGGCCGGCATGGCATAGTAGCTATGGACAAAGTAAAAACGGCTATCCTGCTCGATATCACGCCATAATGGATGCGACCCCACTTGGTGCACCTGATTCCAACCCATGTGAGGCACTTTGAGGGCTTCACCATTCTGCTGATCAATATGGCCGGCGCTAAAATGCAGCACTTTTCCGGGAATAATGCCTAGCGCTTCAGAACCATCATTTTCATCGCTCCAGTCGAGCAGGGCTTGCATCCCCAGACAAACCCCTAACAGCGGCTTACCAGAGTCAGCCACCTGCTTGATCACATTATCAAGCTCGAGGCGACGCAACTCGGCCATGCAGTCACGCAAGGCGCCGACACCGGGAAACACTACCCGATCAGCAGCCAGGATTGTCGCCGCATCCGCCGTCACCTCAATCGAGGCCGATGGGGCAACATGCTCCAGCGCTTTGGACACCGAACGCAAATTACCCATTCCATAATCAATTACAGCAATTGAAGTCATGATAGATCAGCTTAAAGGGGGGGATTTGGAACGCCTTACAACGCCCCCTTAGTTGAAGGAACAACGCCTTGCATACGCGGGTCTGCTTCCAGCGCCATCCTCAGCGCCCGGCCAAATGCCTTGAATATGGTCTCAGCGATATGATGCGAATTGCGACCGCGCAGCGAATCAATATGCAGCGATACGTGTGCGTGATTAACGAAACCCTGAAAGAATTCAAAAAACAGATCTGTCTCGAAAGCACCAATACTGGCACGTGGAAAATCGACAAAAAATTCCAGACCCGGCCGACCGGAAAAATCCAGCACCACGCGTGACAATGCCTCATCCAATGGGACATAGGCATGACCATAACGATGGATCCCTTTTTTGTCACCTACCGCCTGGGCAACGGCCTGACCGAGTGCAATACCAATATCCTCGACCGTGTGATGGGCATCGATGTGCAAATCACCCTTGCAGTTGATATCAAGATCAATCAAACCGTGGCGTGCCACCTGATCCAACATGTGCTCCAGGAAGGGCACACCCGTTTCAAAATTACTGGCACCCTCACCATCCAGATTCACTGCTACCTGGATTTGGGTTTCCAGGGTATCGCGTGCTACCGAGGCCTTACGCTCAGCCATTACAACAATTCTCCAAAACGGGGGGATGCCCCATCAATTTCATAGTAGATTAAGAAGCTCTGATTAGTTTAGGATACTCGTAAAACCGCTATGTTTGAAGGGATGCGCCTTACAATGATGAGGTCAATGCCGACAGGAAAGCGACATTTTCACTCGGTTTGCCAATCGTAACGCGCAGACAGTCATGCAATTGTGGGCTGTTGTAGTTCAAGTTCTTCAACAAAATCCCTTTATTTCTCAATCTGGAATCAACCCGATCGCCGCGGCCCTCGCCCACTCTGAACAAGATAAAATTAGCCTCACTGGGAAACACCTCGATGCCTTTTAAACGGCGGATATTTTCCGCCACCCAAGTACGATCACGCCGGATCTGATCCACTTGCTCCAGTATTACATCGTAATAATTGAGGGCGAACTCAACTGTGAACTGAGTTAACACATTCACATTAAATGGCAAACGCAGTTTATCTATCTGAGCCATCCATTTTGCATGCCCCACCAGATAACCAAGGCGCAAGCCCGCCAACCCTATTTTGGAAAGAGAACGCATTATAAGCAGATTATCGTATCTCTCCATCAAGCCCATCATGCTGACACCAGAATAAGCGTGATACGACTCATCAATCACAATCAGGCTGTTTGTAGCCTCAAGCAGTTGAACAATTTCTTCTTCAGTAAACAGATTGCCGCTTGGATTATTAGGATAAGCCAGATAAATCACCGCCGGTTTATGCTCAGCGATGGCCTTAAGCATTAATGGCATATTCAGTGAGAAATCCTTCTCCCGTAATGGCACCCCTACAAACTCCATGCCGACATAAGTCGCAATCATCTGAAACATGGAAAAGGTCGGCTCTGCTGCCATGATTTTATTGCCAGAGCCATTCATGGCCAGATTAATGATCTGAATTAGCTCATCCGAACCATTAGCCACCATCATTTCCAGGCCCGCAGGAATATCAAACACCTGCCGCAAGCGTGCTTTAAGCTCCGTCGATTGCGGATCGGGATAGCGATTAAGCGTTACACCCTGCAGCTCTTCCAACCACTCACCGCGCAAATAAGCGGGCCAGGTGTAGGGACTTTCCATAGCATCCAACTTAATCAAGCCACGCGCCGGTGGCTCATGATAGGCCTGAGCTTTTTGAACATCCGGGCGAATCAGATGAATTATTTTTTCGTCTTTTTTATCCACGATTACCGAGGCCATTATTTTTACTCAATATAAACGAAGTATATTAGTCAAAAATTAATTAGTTCGCACTATTTCTTTATGCGGTATTCAGCCGAACGGGCATGAGCCGTGAGTCCCTCACCCCGCGCCAGGGTTGAGGCATAGCCACCAAGGAAGGTCGCCCCCTGTGCTGAGCACATAATCAAACTGGAACGCTTCTGAAAATCATACACCCCGAGTGGTGAAGAAAAGCGCGCTGTGCGAGAGGTCGGCAACACATGGTTGGGCCCTGCACAGTAGTCACCCACCGCTTCGGCAGTGTAACGCCCCATAAACACCGCCCCGGCGTGACGGATGTTTTCCAGTAATTCCTCAGGATCCTCCACCGACAACTCGAGATGCTCCGGCGCGACATAATTAACGACCTTGGCGGCCTCATTCATATCCTTGACATGCACAAGTGCACCACGATCACCCAATGAATGACGAATAATTTCTTCACGCTCCATTTCAGGCAGCAGACGATCAATACTGGCCTGCACCTGGTCAAGGAATTCAGCACTGGGGGAAACCAGAATTGATTGTGCATCCTCATCATGTTCGGCCTGCGAAAACAGGTCCATTGCCACCCAGTCAGGGTCTGTCTGACCATCACACACCACCAGAATTTCAGATGGCCCGGCAATCATATCGATACCCACCGTACCAAACACCATGCCTTTGGCCGTGGCAACATAGATATTGCCCGGCCCGACTATCTTATCCACCTGTGGCACCGTCTCGGTACCATAAGCCAATGCGGCCACAGCTTGTGCACCACCAATGGCAAAGGCACTGTTAACGCCAACAATCGCCCCCGCCGCCAGCACCATGTCATTCACATCACCATCGGGGGTTGGCACCACCATGATGATGTCTTTAACACCGGCCACTTTGGCCGGCACAGCATTCATCAACACAGACGAGGGATAACTGGCCTTGCCGCCAGGCACATACAATCCAACCCGATCCAGAGCTGTAACCTTTTGACCCAGCATGGTGCCGTCGGCCTCAGTATAAGACCATGACTCAGCGCGCTGATGTTCATGGTAGGCAAACAGACGTTCGGTGGAAAACTCAAGCGCCTTGCGCTCATCCTCAGGAATTCGCGTCAATGCCTCCTTCATGCGCGACATCGGAATTTCCAACTCCGCCATCGACTCCACCGACATTCGGTCGAAACGGTTAGTGTATTCCACCACCGCTTCATCACCGCTGAGGCGTACATTTTTCAGAATATCTTTGACTGCATCAGCCACCTGATCATCGGAAACACTTTCCCAGGCCAGCAACTGATCCATTTCTGACCAGAAGTCGTCATCCTGAGCGCTCAGTCGTTTAACGGTTAGTGAAGTCATGGCTTGCTCCAAATTCGAGTAATCTATAATTAAATTTCGCTGGAATTAACTATTTCTCTGGGCAACAGTCTGGGCCACACTATCGATAAAACGCTTCACCATCGCGTGTTTCATTTTCATCGAAGCCTTGTTGACGATCAGGCGTGAACTGATATCCGCGATATGCTCAAGCGGGACTAGCCCGTTGGCTTTGAGGGTATTACCGGTATCCACCACATCAACGATGCGATCGGCCAAACCCACCAAGGGCGCCAGCTCCATCGAACCATACAGTTTAATCAGTTCGGCCTGCTTACCCTGATTGGCAAAATAACGTCGCGCAGAATTGACATACTTGGTCGCTACCCGCAAACCATTGGCCGAGCCTTCAGTCGCATTGATGGGACCCGCCACCATCAACTTGCATTGGGCAATTTTTAGATCCAGCAACTCATAGATTCCATCCCCCTCATATTCCATCAGCACGTCTTTACCAGCAATACCGATATCTGCGGCACCATAGTCAACATAGGTGGGGACATCAGAGGCACGAATCAGCACCAATTTAACGTCATCTCGATTAGTATCAAGAATCAACTTGCGACTGGTCTCGGGATCATCGATTGGAACAATCCCCGCACCTTCCAGCAAAGGCAGGGCATCCTTAAAGATACGCCCTTTGGAAACCGCAATTGTTAAACTTGTTTTCACACCTATTCCTTACTTTCAATCAGGCTTGCGTCGAATCTGCGCACCCAATTGCTGCAGTTTCTCTTCAATACATTCATAACCGCGATCAATATGGTAGATCCGATCCACTATCGTCTCACCCTCTGCCACCAAACCCGCCAGCACCAAGCTGGCCGAGGCACGCAGATCGGTCGCCATCACCGGCGCACCCTGCAATTTTTCCACGCCATTGATAATGGCCATATTGCCTTCAACACGGATATTGGCCCCCATGCGCACCAGTTCCTGCACATGCATGTAACGGTTCTCAAAAACTGTCTCCGAGATTGTACCTGTCCCCAGAGCAACTGAATTCAGCACCGTAAACTGAGCCTGCATATCGGTGGGGAACGCCGGATAAGGGGCGGTGTGGATATCGACCGCCTTGGGACGACGTCCTTCCATATCAAGCTCAATCCAGTCTTCACCAAAGCTAAGCTTGCCACCAGCCTCCTGTAATTTACTTAACACTGCATCGAGCAGATCGGGCTTGGTGTCTTTCACCTTGACGCGCCCACCGCTGATCGCCGCGCCCACCAGGTAAGTACCAGTCTCTATTCGATCAGGCATGATGGTGTAGTCTGTTCCGGACAGCTCCTCAACACCTTCAATCGTGATCATGTCCGTTCCGTGACCGGTAATCCTGGCGCCCATGCTGTTGAGGAAATTGGCCAGATCGACCACCTCCGGCTCGCGCGCGGCATTCTCGATAATGGTGGTGCCCTCTGCCAAGGTGGCAGCCATTAACAGATTTTCTGTACCCGTGACTGTCACCACATCCATAAACAGGCGCGTACCTTTGAGACGATCAGCCCGGGCGCGAATATAACCACCCTCCACTTCAATTTCCGCCCCCATGGCACGCAAGCCGTTGATATGCAGATTGACCGGACGTGATCCGATAGCACAACCACCCGGCAGGGAAACATCCGACTGACCATAACGTGCCAACATCGGCCCCAACACCAGAATTGAGGCACGCATGGTTCTAACCAGCTCATAAGGCGCGACAAAATTGTTGATGGTGGTCGGGTTGATCTCAACGTTGAGTTTCTCATCCACAATCAACTCCACCCCTAAGCGGCCAAGCAGCTCCATGGTGGTGGTGATATCGTGCAGATGGGGCACATTGCGTACTGTGACTGGCTCGCTGGCCAACAGGGTAGCAGCCAAGATTGGCAGGGCTGCATTTTTGGCACCGGAAATGCGAACATCGCCATCCAGCGGGCCGCCGCCAGTGATAATTAATTTATCCATTTTATTGTGCCTTAGCCCAAGCCTCGGGAGTATAGGTTTTAAGCGCCAGGGCGTGAATGGCACCTTCTTCCATCTTACCCCCCAGAGTGGCGTAAACCATGCGGTGCTGTTGCACCATGCTCTGGCCGACAAACTCATGCGATACCACGACGGCATCGAAATGCTGACCATCATCACCGAACACCTGCACCTGACTATTCGGCAGGCCTGCCTCAATCATCTGTTTGATCTGTTCTGCTTGCATTTAGCTACGCTCTACCCTTCGGCGAAATTCAGTTGGATAACAAGAACCGCATAGGATACCTTGAATAAGGTAGTTTTTTAAGCCCAAACGAGCGGTTAGGGAAGGTAATATTAATCCAGGGGCAGGATGTGATCGACGCCGCTGACCCGTGCCAGACCAAGCAACTGTTCCGGAATTTGATGAAAACTGAGCTGTTTACCCTGCTGCCGCGCCTGCCGGGTCCAGCTAACCAACAACGCCAGGCCGGCACTGTCGCTACGGTCAACTTCGGTGAGGTCGACACTGACCTGATCCACACCTTCAAATAGCGACTCACCCGCCTCGGCCAGATCAGGCACGGTAGCAAAGCTTAATTCACCTGCCAGACTGAATTGCCCCGGGGCCTGGCGCGTTAATTGATCGACGGTCACTCACTAGCCTCTTTATTGCGTTTCGCCAACGTCTCGATCAAAGTATCCAGACCTGCCTCACGTATCTCTTTGGCAAAGCTGGTGCGGTAATTGGTCACCAGACTGACAGCATCGATCACCACATCAAATACCTTCCACTCATCGCTGTTTTTATGCAGCCGATAATCGATGGGAACAGGAAATCCACCCGGCTGCTCTATTTCGGTCCGCACTATTGCCTGGGATGCGTCACTGCCGG
>CALZIO010000004.1 GCA_945787785.1 uncultured Chromatiaceae bacterium | reverse complement strand
TGAGGCCCGGAAACAACTCTTTAAAACTATCCATGAACAGGATCAACAGGTCGCTTAACCACCACCATTAAGTACCTTGCTATCACTCCCTTCAGGCTCATTTAAGGATTGGAATACACTCCCTCACGCAGCTAAAAACCCCCACCAATCTCAAAAAATACAGCCCTGCAGGATCAAAAGGCAAAGGCCGAGTTTAGTACTCAGAATTACCCATATGTATTAGTATGCCATCCAATTCATCCAGGCTGTTGTAGTGGATCACCACCTTGCCTTTGCCTTTTGAGCCCTGCTGTATATTTACTTTTGCAGCAAGCTTATTTGACAGCTCTTCTTCAAGACGGCGCACGTTGGGATCCACGCTCTCTGACTTGTTTACCGATTTTCCTGGCGGCTGTTCCTGTTGCCGTTTGACCAGGCGCTCTGTCTCGCGCACTGACAAACCTTGCGCCGCAACATGACGCGCCGCATCACGCTGAACCTCGCCTTGCAGGGCGAGCAGGGCTCGCGCATGGCCCATTTCCAAATCACCATGCTCAACCAGCGTTCTGACTTCTTCTTCCAGCTCCAACAAGCGCAACAAATTTGAAACCGCAGCACGCGAGCGCCCGACAGCATCCGCTGCTTGCTGATGAGTCAATTCAAACTCCAGAATCAAGCGCTGTAAAGCTCGCGCTTCTTCCATTGGATTGAGATTTTCGCGCTGGATGTTTTCGATCAGCGACATTGCCATGGCCGCCTGGTCTGGCACATCCCGTACAACACAGGGCACATCTTGCAAGCCTGCCATTTGTGCGGCACGCCAACGGCGCTCACCGGCGATTATTTCATAGCGCTTGTCATCGACAGGCCGGACTATGATGGGCTGCACCACACCTTGCGCCTTGATCGAGTCTGCCAGCTCTTGCAGAGATTCAGGATGCATATCCACGCGCGGTTGATATTTACCACGCTGCATCAAATCTATGGGTAAATATTTTAACCCATTCTTGTCCGAATCAGGTGCTGCCAAACCATCAGCTGCAGGCACTTCCAGCGGCTTTGCGCCCGCCAGTAATTCGTTTAAACCTCGCCCTAATCCGCGTTTTTTTGCTGCCATCTTTCGCTAAAATTCACTAATCATAATTAAACTGCCACTTGTGATAATTCACTTTCATGGTCCTTACGGATGATCTCACCGGCCAAGGCCAAATAGGCCAAACTGCCGGCACAGGCCTTGTCGTACAACATCACCGGCAAGCCATGGCTAGGCGCCTCGGCCAATCTGATGTTGCGTGGAATAACCGTGCGGTAGACCTTGTCACCAAAGTGATGAGTTAACTGCTCCGAAACATCGGCGGCCAGATTGTTGCGGCCATCGTACATGGTACGCAGCAGGCCTTCGATTTGCAGGGCCGGGTTGCTGGCAACACGGATCTGCTCCACGGTTTCCAACAACGCGGTCAAACCTTCGAGGGCATAATATTCACACTGCATCGGAATCAGCACCGACTGGGCGGCCACCAGAGCATTGACCGTCAACATATTCAGCGAAGGCGGGCAATCAATCAGAATGTAATCATACTCGTGCCGAATCTCAGCCAGGGCACGGCGCAACTGCACCTCACGGCCGGGCATTTCCATCAGGCGCACTTCAGCCGCGGTCACATCAGCATTCGAGGGTATCAGGTCGTAACCCGCTTGTTCTGCCCGGACAATCACCTCTCGCAGCGGCATTTCATCCAACAGCACTTCACAGCTACTGGCTTCGACTTCCGCCTTGTTGATCCCGCTACCCATGGTGGCATTGCCTTGCGGGTCCAGATCAATCAACATCACCTTACGCTTGGTCGCCGCCAGCGATGCCGCCAGGTTGATGGTGGTGGTAGTTTTGCCGACACCGCCTTTTTGATTGGTTACCGCAATAATTTTTGCCATGGTTCTGCGCTTGTCTGTTTATTTTTTGTGATTCGCCATCACCACTGCCAGATGCCGATCACCTTTTTGATAGGGTACAGCCAAGACATGTACCGCCTCAACATGAAAACCTGGCGGCAACTGCTCCAACTCATCTTCAGGGTACACACCCTTCATCGCCAGAAATCGTGCTGAGCCTGTTGCCAAATGCCCTGCAACTTTCAACATGTCAGCGATTGTGGCGAAGGCGCGTGACATCACATAATCATAACCCGTTTGCGGATGAAACTCTTCTGCTCGTTGATCGACCACTGCGACATTCTTCAGCCCCAGCTCAATCACGGCCTGAGTCATAAAACGTACTTTTTTACTGTTACTGTCGAGCAGTGTGAAGTGTTTATCAGAACACAGCAATGCTAATGGTATGCCAGGCAATCCAGCACCACTGCCCACATCAATCACACGTGACCCGCTAATGTAAGGCAACACAGCTAAACTGTCGAGCAGATGACGCGCCACCCAATCATCGCCATTACGGCGGGACACCAGCGCATACACTTTATTCCATTTAAATAACAAGGCTAGATAGTGCAGCAGGGCATCTTGCTGCGCTTCTGTAAGCACAATGCCCATGGTTGCGGCGCCCTCGCACAGGCGTTGGCGATCGTCCATCTAGGCCGACTTCGACAATTTGCTACCGATCTTTTTCAGATGCACCAGCAGCAATGACACCGCCGCGGGCGTAACCCCTGGAATGCGTGCCGCCTGACCGATCGTGGCAGGGCGTTGCTCAGCAAGCTTCTGGCGCACCTCGTTGGATAAACCGGTAACGGTGGCATAATCCAGCACATTCGGTAACGCAGTCTCTTCATAACGTCGGTGGCGCTCAATTTCTTCCAGCTGACGATTGATGTAACCGGCATACTTTGCCTGAATCTCCACCTGCTCGGCCACTTTCGGATCATACACCCCTGGCCCAATCTCCGTCAGGCTCATCAGACTGGCATAACTCACTTCGGGACGACGCAGGGCCTCTGCGGCGCGCACCTCTTTGCTCAACCTGGTGCCCAAGATGCGCTCGACTTCGACCTCATCCAGTTTACCCGGACGCAACCAGGTATCCCGTAGGCGTTGTTGCTCCTGCTCAATTGCTTCCTTTTTTGTTGCAAATGCTGCCCAGCGCTCATCATCAACCAGGCCTAACTCACGCCCCTTTTCGGTGAGGCGCAAATCAGCATTGTCTTCGCGCAACAACAGACGATATTCAGCCCGGCTGGTAAACATGCGATAAGGCTCCTGGGTACCGCAAGTAATCAGATCGTCGATCAACACACCGACGTAGGCCTCATCGCGGCGCGGACACCAGGCCTGTTTGTCCTGAACCTGCAAGGCGGCATTCATGCCCGCAATCAATCCTTGCGCCGCCGCCTCTTCGTAACCGGTCGTGCCGTTGATCTGGCCGGCGAAAAACAGACCCGGCATGTGTTTGGTCTCAAGGCTGCTGTTTAACTCACGCGGATCAAAATAATCGTATTCGATGGCATAGCCGGGCCGGGTAATATGGGCCTTTTCTAAACCCTTGATCGAACGCACCAGCTCGTGCTGCACATCGTAAGGCAGACTGGTGGAGATGCCATTGGGGTAGACCTCATGGGTCGTCAGCCCCTCGGGTTCGATAAAGAGCTGATGCGCCGATTTGTCGCTAAAACGCACGATTTTGTCTTCAATTGAGGGGCAATAGCGCGGACCAACACCTTCGATTACTCCGGCATACATGGGAGAACGATCCATGCCTGCGCGGATTATCTCGTGGGTACGCTCGTTAGTATAGGTAATGAAACAGCTGATTTGACGCGGATGATCTTGCGGCTTGCCGAGGAAGGAAAAACTCGGCACCGGGTTATCGCCAGGCTGCTCTTCCAGCTGAGTAAAATCGATTGATCGGGCATCAATTCGGGGCGGCGTTCCGGTCTTGAGCCGGTCGACCGTAAACGGTAATTCACGCAGGCGCTGGGCTAGGGCATTGGCCGGTGGATCACCGGCACGGCCACCCTGATAATTCTCCAGGCCGATATGAATGCGCCCGCCAAGAAAGGTGCCCACCGTGAGTACCACCGTCCTGGCGCGAAACTTGAGACCCATCTGGGTAACAACACCCACCGCGCGTCCGTTTTCAACAATCAGGTCATCCACCGCCTGTTGAAACAATTGCAGATTGGGCTGGCTCTCCAACCTCTCGCGCACCGCCGCTTTATATAGAACCCGGTCGGCCTGGGCACGAGTGGCGCGTACTGCAGGACCTTTGCGGGCATTAAGGATGCGGAACTGAATTCCTCCCTGATCAGCAGCGCGAGCCATCCAGCCACCAAGGGCATCCACTTCTTTTACCAGATGGCCTTTACCGATGCCACCAATGGCGGGGTTACAACTCATCTGGCCCAGGGTTTCGATGTTATGGGTCAACAACAAGGTTTTTACACCCATGCGCGCCGCTGCCAGGGCCGCTTCGGTCCCGGCGTGGCCGCCGCCGACAACAATGACATCGTATGAATCTTGATAGAACATGGAGTGCTTTTTACTCAAGCCGCAATCAGAGGAACCGGCTATTTTACTCCAGATGGGCGGGCGGGCCAATTGTTGGGACACTGCGGCCAGCCATATCCCCAACGCCAGGGGAATGATGTACAAGGGCGCCCTCCCAAGCGGACAGCGACATACATCAGTTCTGCAGCCACTTTAAAACCATCGATCATGCTTTCTTCACTCACATCCAGCTCTGTTGCCATTTGAGCTTTAAGCTTGTCACCCGCCTCAATCACACATTGCTTTAGCGCCTCATCAGCTGCTTTGCGCTTGTTAAAGCCATCGATGACTTCGCCACGCCAATAAGCCTTATCGTGCTCAACACAGCATGCTTCCCAAGGTGGCTGTTCACCATATTCATCCTTAAAAGTCGGCACCGCCTGGGCCAATGAATCCCAACCATCAGACATCCCTCCACTACAACCATCCGTTGTAAATAACCGCAGTTTACTTGGATCAGACTGCGCTTTTTCTAAATCTTGCAATAGATAAGCCTCGAACTGCTGCTCAATCTCGGCAATAGATCCCGCGGCCGCCAGCGGCGAGACCAGACAAATCACCATGCTTACGACACAGATCGTTTGCGACCACACCTGCCTTAGGTGGTGTATTACCCACAACTCAAGCATGCTAAACAACATATCCATCCATCATCAAATAGTCATTATTCTTAAATATTGCTGTCATATATTACGGCTAACAATAACAGTCTGACCAACCACAAAACCAAGAGCCATGACATGATGCCAAACGACCGACGCAGCAAACGTCATGATGTTGATATTGATGTTCGCCTCATTTTAACTGAAGGTTTATCCGCTCTAGCAAACGCCTGTAACATCTCTATCGACGGTATCTATCTGTCACCATCACCATATCCGGTGAAACTACACAGCTTGGTCAAAATCAATCTGGTAATCATGGATTACCAGTTCCACCTTAATACCATTGTGGTCCATAAGAATGAGAAAGGCCTTGGGCTGATGTTCAGTTTAGCCGAGGAACAACTCTACCAATTTACGCACAATCTGTTCCCTGCCAGTTTTGATCATTCTGCCCAATCAGAGTGTTCGGCAAACTTCTAAGCGAGATAACACAAGCAGCACATCAGATTAGTCAGGGCGATTAAATCGCCACTTTTTGCTATCTTTATACATCGTTACTAACTAATACTGTGACATCCGATGTATATTCTACGCAGCAATTACAGCAATAATTCTATGGCATTAATCTGCTGGGCGCATGAAAATGCCCTGGACGATGTCACCGTCGTATATGTCGACACCGGCTGGGCTGCGGCTGGCTGGCTCGACTACGTTAAACGCTGCGAAGAGCGGGTGAAAACTCTTGGTTTTAGCGTGGTTCATCTCAAATCCATTACCTCGTTTGAAGATGTGATGGAGATCAAGGGCGGCTTCCCATCACGTCAACACCAGTGGTGCGCCCTGCATTTGAAAGGCATTCCCTTTCTAAAATGGATAGAAGAATGCGATCCAGACGGGGCCGCAACCGTGCTGCTGCCTAAATGTAGGGTGGACACTAATTTTAATGATGTGCCTGAATTTATAGAAAGCTGCGAATATAACGGCGAACGCCGAGTCTGGCAGCCCTTGCATGCACATAACCAACAACAACGTAACGAGTTATTGGCCCGCGCCAAGATACCACTTCTGCCTCACCCCAGCCTCGAGTGCGCCCCCTGTATCAACAGTTCTGTACTGTCGCTGCGCACGCTCACCGAGGCTGATATTGAAAAAACCGAGGAACTGGAAGAGGAACTGAACACTACACTTTTCCCCTCCCAGGATTGTGATACTGCCACTGGCATCCGGGCGGTGGTTGATTGGTCCAAGAACGCAGCCAGCGATCGGCTCAATTACCAATATGGTTGTAGCGCCTTTTTCGGTTGCGGCGCCTAACCAACAACTGAAATGTTAACAACTCTCGGCGGCTGCACTACTTCGGGGGGTAAACAGCAAGCTACCAGAATAGGCTTAGCAGCCTATCCTGGCTAGCCCATTCAACTCAAGGCATTTTGAATCGCTGCAAAGTTGGTTGCTACCTCTTCAATTTCCACCCTGACATTCATCAAGCGGCTGATATGCGAGGTTGAGAATATTCCGCAGACATAATCCTGCTTGGTTTCATCATGCGTTTCCACAACCAGCGCGTGCTGCTGACCACTGCTTTTCAGTGTCGCAATAATATCGCCAATACGGGCACGCTCAACATCATCCAGGCGCAATACCTTAATTTCGGCAACAGGCGTCATAATGTCTCGCACCTGAATTTCGTCATAGAGACAGTTCACTTGATTCATATACTGAACCGGCCTTTCACCCAGGATATCGGACGCGGTAATAATGCCAATCATCTGCTGTGATGACTCGGCAACAAACAACAAGCGCACCGCATAAATGATCATTCTATCGTTGGCTTGAGTAATGGTAGTGAACGGATCGATCATCAACGGTCGTGTCTGGGACAGGTCCGTCATGCCACGAATTGCCGGGGTTTCCTGCGTAATCACAGCACCATGATGCTCAGGAGGTGTTTGAATTAACACTTGTTGACTGAGCTGGTGATGAGACAAGGGATGGTAATAACCTGCCATGTAATAGCTCCTCTCCATAAAACTGGAAATTTATCGAAGTAGTAATACTCTAGTTCATTAGTCAGGTAATTCAAGCATACAGAATGACGGGGCTTTGTCCCGTGGAAAATGGTATTCTTTAACTATTGCGGTAACGACAACAGTTAATCAGCATATTCAACCACTTGGAGGATCAAATTATGGTTAGACGACAAACTCAGGGGCTTCTTTTCTTCGCCATCTTATTGATCTTTTTAGCTGGCTGCTCAAGCAAGACTATGGTCGAAAGCGATCTGCATATTAAAGGCGCCCCTGACTGGGTCAACGAAGGCACTCAGATGCTGAAAGATAAAAATGGCCGCCTGTTCCACGGTGTCGGCTCTGCCACACCCATGGGAGATGAATCACTGCAGAAATCCACGGCGGATGATCGTGCCAGAGCAGAATTGGCCCGCATACTGAACTCATACCTCACCGTCGCCTCCAATGACTACAGTACCTCTGCAAGCAGCGGCGGCGAAGTGGTGCATGAACAAAGTGTCACGCGTGAAATCGAAAACCTGAGCCGGGTCAACCTGACCGGGTCCAAGATCATCGGCCGCTGGCGCGACAAGAAAAGCGGCGATATCTATTCCATAGCCGAGCTTGATATGAAACATATGAAACAGACGCTGGAGTTGGCCGAACAAATGAGCCCATCTCTGCGCGCCTTCCTCAACCAAGAAAGTGACAGCATCTTTGACCGTCTGGCAGGAGACAAACCATGAATCATCATCTGACTGGCGCCATCACCCTGGCAGGTATTCTGATTTTTGGTGGCGTATTGCAGGGTTGTTCGACCACCGTCGACCGCATAGAAACCGATGAGGTCGTCGACCTGAGTGGCGCCTGGAATGACACCGATTCACGCCTGGTTTCTGAAGAGATGATTGCCGATGTACTGTCGCGCCCCTGGATTACTGATTTTGTAAATAAAGAAGGCAACCCTCCAGCAGTGATTGTTGGCGAAATCCGCAACCTCAGTCATGAGCACATCAACGTCAATACCTTTGTCGGCGATATGGAACGGGAGTTGATCAATTCCGGCAAGGTAGAATTTGTCGCCTCAAGCGACGAACGCGGTGAAATACGCGAAGAACGTAAGGAGCAGGAACTGCATTCAACTGAAGCAACGCGCAACGCGATGGGACAAGAAATCGGCGCTGACTTCATGCTCAAAGGCAGCATCAACAGCATCCTCGATACCGAGGGTAAAAAACAGGTGCGTTATTACCAGATAGACCTGACCCTGATCAGCATGGCCGACAACCGCAAGGTCTGGGTAGGCCAGAAGAAGATCAAGAAAATGGTTAAACAAGCCGGTCTACGCTGGTAATAAAACAGGAGGAATGTGTTGCGCCGGCTAGTTCGCCCGGTCTGCCAAGTCGTGCGGCCACTGTTGCTGCTACTAGTTGTGTTGACCATCAGTGGCTGTGTCTCCACCGCATACCGGGATGACCCACTCGAGCAATTTATGGTCAACCAACAGGCCAGTCTGGCGCTCAACACCCTTGAACAACTGCCGCAAAAAAATCGTGACCAGGCGCTCTACCATCTCAACAAAGCCATTCTATTGCGCATGAATGATGAGTTCGACAAAAGCAATGCCGAACTGGAAATTGCCAAACAGATCGGCGCCAACCTGGAGGCATTGAGTTTGCGCGAACAGGCCGCCGCCGTCTCGGTCAATGACGCTATGCGCAGTTACCTGCCAGCGCCATTTGAACGCGCCATGCTCTACGGCTTGAAAATTATTAATTACCTTGAAATGAACGACCTTGATGGTGCCCGGGTCGAAACCCTGCAACTGGATGTCTTTCTCAATCAAAAGTTTGAAGAGCAAGAGCCTCCCTTTGCACGCTATCTAAGCGGCCTGGTATTTGATGCGAATGGTGAGCTGAGTGATGCCTTGATCGCATATCGAAAGTCTTATGAGGCTTACAAAGCTGTTGAGATGAAAATACCACAACAATTACAGAGTGATTTATTACGCCTGACCGATTACCTCGGGCTTGATGATGAACATCAAGACTATCTCGATCAATTCCAACTCGACAGTTGGGCCCATCAGACTGAATTGGAAGCGCAGGGTGAATTTATAGTTGTCATCTTTAGCGGCCTGCTGCCACGCCGCCACGAAACGGCCATCAATGCCCAGGACCCTCGCAGTGGTCAGTTGCATCGCGTCGCCATCCCTTTTTACGAACAAAGGCAATCAGACGTTGAAAACATCGAACTGGTCAGCTTGAATAATAGGCAGCAGGGTGAGCTGTTTGAGCAACTTGATCAGCAGGCCTATGACAATCTGGATGATCAAATGCCAGGCATCATCGCCCGTGCTATTGCCAGGGTTACCGTAAAAAATCAGCTGGTTGATAATGTTAGCAACCAGAATCAGTTGCTAGGTGTCATTACCAATTTAGCCGGCTTTATCACTGAACAAGCCGACACCCGTGGCTGGAATTCACTACCGCAACAGATTTTGTTAGGCCGCCTGACTTTAGCACCTGAAGACTATGATATCGAGATTAAACTGAAAGGTAGTGCCGGGGAACAAATCACCACTAAACAATTAACCCAGGTTTCATTGCAACCGGGGCAAAAACAATTTTACAGCTGGCATTGGCCTGCCTCCCATGTCACCAGCAGGAATCGTAACCATGAAAATACAACATCTACTACTATCTATTATCGTTCTCGTTAGTGGCTGTGCCAGCACAGCTAAGACACCAGTCGATCAACCCGACTGGATTGATGATGTAAGCAAACACTATCCCCCGCAACTCTATCTAAGCGGGCAGGGCATGGCCGACAATCTGGATGATGCCAAAGATCGTGCCCGCGCTGATCTGGCCAAACAGTTCGAAGTTGCAGTACATGCACGCAGTTTACAAACGCAACAATACAGCAAACAGCAAACAGGGGAAGAGAGTGTTGAGGAGTTAAAGCAGAGTGTCTCACGCCAACTGATCACCCAAACCACACGTACGGTTCAAGGCATTGAGATCGCCGATACCTGGCATAACGATAGCAAACATACCTATCACGCCCTCGCTACACTTTCACGCAGCAAGGCAAGGCTGCAATTTGAGCAACAAATCGACACACTTGATGAACAAACCAGGCAAAAACTGAAACAAGCCGACACTGAAACAGATGAGCTGCGAAAAACAGCAGTGGTGCAACAGGCGATTGATACACAGCTGCAGCGGGCAAGTGCGCAAAGTGCATTGCAAGTCGTCTCAGCCAGTGGCCGTGGCAAACCCGCCACTATTTCACTGGCCGAACTCGTGCGCACACGTGATAGTCTGATTGCTGATATCTCACTTGTACCTGAAACAGAAGGGCAGTTGTCTCAGCAACTACAAGCCATACTGAGCGGCAATGCTGCCACTGCCGGCTTCAGCATCAGTGATGTCAGTCAAGCCGATTACACCCTGTTGGCCGAAACAAAACTTGATCCGCCGCTTAAACAAAATGGCTGGATCTGGTTACGTGGCACACTGGAACTCAGATTGCGTGATAACGATAACAATGACATTGGCATACAACGTTGGCCTTTGAAGTCTGCATCGCTAACGGCCGAGCAAACCGAACAGCGTCTGTTAAATGATATTGATAAGATACTAAAATCTGAACTCAGAAATACCGTGCTCGGTTTTGCTAATAATGAATAGAGTCATTGGTACACAGTAAATTTATAACTTCAACACACCTGGCATCTGGCTGACCAATTCGTCTATTGGATATCTGTCTGCACGTGGCCGCAGCTGTGTTTGGTTTGCCTTACGGCCAGTGGCTTCTACGGCAAAGGTATCTGCCATGCGATGCAAGCGATATTCTGTGCCACATGACTGGCAATGGATAATATCTCCGTCTTTATGATCTCTGTTAACGGCGATGATGGGCCCGCACATATCACAACTAACCAGCGGCAGATTTTCGTCACTGTGTAACAACACTTCATCCAGTTCACCTGCGTGAACCATGGTGACAAATTGACTGACCAATACTGCATCAAACTGCGAGCCCCGGCCTTGTAACAAACGCTCTACGGCAATGTTCTTATCCAAGCCGTGGCGATAGGCACGGGTGCTGGTCATAGCATCAAATGCATCAGCTATCGCAATCACTCTGGCACTGATTGGCAACTTACCTGCGGGCAAGGCATCAGGATAACCTTTGGCGTCGATGCGCTCATGATGATGACGAATGGCATCATGGGCGACGGCGGACAAAGGGTGTTCTTCAATAATTTCAGCCCCCACTTCCGGGTGCGTTTTTATCACCGCAAATTCATCGTCTGTGAGCGATCCTGGTTTACGCAGTATTTGATCCGGCACACCAACCTTACCCAGATCATGCAAATAACCACCAATGGCGAGTTGCAATATCTCATCGTTACTCAACCCCAAGCGTGTAGCTAGTCGTTTAGCATATTGTGAAACTCGCCACAAATGGCCGCCGGTATAAGGGTCTCGCGCCTCGACCACTGCGCCCATCATTAATAGTGTACGCAACATATCCTTATTGACATCGATGTGCATGGCCCTCTCCCGTGCTTAGGCTATCTCTCAATTATAGACTGCACCAAGTCAAGTAAGCGCAAGGCTGGCAATTTGATTAGAGACAAAACTTGCGAATTAGCTGGCTTAATAACTCAACGGTTGGCTCGATTCGGTTCAGATCAATAAATTCATCCGGCTGATGTGCCTGATCAATATCACCCGGCCCAAGGATAATGGTGTCAATACCCAGTTCGGTTAAATAAGGTCCTTCAGTACAAAACGCAACGGCGTGACTTTGATGTTTGCAATGATGTTCTGCCGCTTGCACAATCGGAGAATTACGATCGGTATGAAGCGCCGGTGTACCCTGACTGAGAGAAAACAGCTGCCAACGAATATCGCTGTGTTGAAACAGGCTATGTAAACGGTCCCGTATTTCTGAGCGTAATTGATTCAGATCCATGCCGGGCAGAGCACGCAGATCAAAGTGCAATTCGCACTGTTCACAAATTCGATTGGGATTATCACCACCGTTTATGTAACCCAGATTCAAGGTCGGCACCGGCACAGTAAAGCGATCATCAATGTATTTGGCTTGCAATTGATCACGCCATAGCAACAGATCAGCAATGACCAATTGCATTGCTTCGAGTGCATTTAATCCAAGCGCTGGATTACTTGAGTGACCGCTTTTTCCTGTCAGGCATATCGCTTCCATCAAAATGCCCTTATGGGCATTGACTGGTTTCAATCCGGTCGGCTCGCCAATCACGGCATAACGCACATTGGGGCAACCTTGCTCAACCAAGTGCAAGGCACCTTCCATTGAGCTCTCTTCATCAGCAGTCGCCAGAATAAATATGGGCTGTTTCAGTTGTTGTGGTGAAAACTGGCGCACCGCTTCAATGGCCAGGGCAAAAAAACTTTTCATATCTGAGGTGCCAAGGCCATAGAGTCGATTGTCGCGCTCGGTCAACAGGAAGGGATCATGATGCCAGCTGTGCTCGTCATAGGGCACGGTGTCAGTATGACCGGCAAACATCAGCCCCTGGCTTTGTTCATTTACCTCACCATAACTTGCCAGCAAGTTGGCTTTGTTTGCTTGCCTTGGTAAAGGAGTGACTTCTATCCGAAAACCTAAGCCATCAAGCCAGTTGGCCAACAGCTCAATCACTTCGCGGTTACTGGTATCAAATTCGGGCGTGACACTGCTCATTGATGGCGTCGCTATCAACTGCTTTAGCATGGTGTTGACGCTAAGTGTTTTTTTAGTCATTGCTGTAGGAAACCTCTCCACTCAGGTTGATTAACCCAGTTCTGAATTTCTATCCCTGCAAGGTTATTCTTAGTATACCTGTCTCAAGATTAACAACAGCAATTCAGTATCACAGTTGTTTATACTTCACTATTGAAATTTACAAATAGTTTATTCAGCTGTCACCTGCTGTGAGGTCTCGATTACATGTGCAGCCTGTGCTGGCAAAAAATATTGATACACCGGCGCAGAATGATGAGGATTGTTTACATCATATTTCAGTCCATATAAAGAAAAATACTTCTTTGCCATTTCACAATCCAACTCACGCCGTGACACCAGCTCAAGCAATTTGGCATTCTCAATTGTCTTTTCCAGTTGTGGGCCATGCGAGATGATTTCTGTTTTTAAGTCTTGCGGGATATCAAAATTCTTTTCAGGTTGAGTAAATACCTGCAACAACAATCCCTCCGTATAATGCCCCGTCGGGGTCATAATCTTGATGCCTTCTTTTTCAAGTGCATTCATCACATCATACAGCGGCACCGCAACACGCACACCATTTATCAACATGCTTGCCCTAATCCCTAAATGGTGAGCGGTATAACCATACACCCTGTTCCAGTGTTGAATAATCTGCTCGGGTGTTTCAGCATCGGACTGATCAACAAATATTCTTAGTACCTGGCCATTATTTAATATTTTATAAACAGGGTAGGCATTCCAGCCATCTGGAAATTGATAATAGGCCTCGCCGGGAAATTGGGTTGAGACATAGCTGTGTTCCTGTTTCAATAAATTCGAGATACGCTCGGCATCTTTGTGTGCCTGAGAACCGCACCGAATCGCCATATGATCAAAGATCACATCCCAGCCGTAATCAGGCGCAATCTCGAGCAGTTTTAAATCCGCGTGACTATACAAAAATGATTCAACGGACTTAACTGCGCAATAGATATCCAGGTGTTTAACCCATTCTGCAATCAACACGGCTTGTTGATCCGTCAACGCGGCATTGGCTCTAGCCAACAGGGCATTGAGGAAATCATCTGCATAGCCTGACACATTTTCTGTTGCTGCCGTTAAATCCGTCTCAAATGGCAGACTTTGTTTTGCCGACTGATATGCCGATAACAAATTAGAGACACTGCTAACGCCATCGAACAGTGGCATGGCTGATACTTCAGTAGGTTCGGTCGCAAATGGAGTCATATCCAGTGAAAAGCGTTGCGACTCACAGCTATTCACATGCACTACTTCGGCTTGTATGGTGTCTGATTTAAAGGCAGACTCGTTATCAACTAGGTGTTTTGCAAGTGATACGGCAAAGCTGGAATAACGATCTGAAGACATATCGGCCTCCTGATACCACGCAGTAAGCGCGGCGTATGTATTTACATGTATTATCGGCCTAACGGAGGAAACGTTTATGAAACGTCAAGTATTACTCTTAGGTGCTGGCAAGATTGGCTCATTGATTACCTGCATGCTGGCAGAGTCCGGTGACTATGATGTGCATGTCGGCAGTCTCAATACCGACGCAGCACAACAACTGTGCCAGGAGGCCGGCATATGCGATGTCAATGCCTTCATGCTTGATGTACGCAATGAAACCGACCTGGCCGAGGCAATGCAAAAACACACCTATGACGCTGTCATTTCCAGCCTGCCATATTACTGCAATCCTCTGGTTGCTGATCTTGCCGCCCGTTATGGTCTTAATTACTTTGACCTCACCGAAGACGTAGAAGTTACACATCATGTACAGAAAATTAGTGCTGGCAAACAAAATGTCTTCATGCCCCAATGTGGCCTTGCCCCAGGCTTTATCAGCATCGCCGCCAATGAATTGATTCAACACTTTGATGAACTGGATATGGTCAAGATGCGTGTCGGGGCCTTGCCGGTCAACCCCAGTAATGTCTTGAAATATTCACTCACCTGGTCTACCGATGGTTTAATCAACGAATACGGCAACACCTGCTATGGCATTGAAGAGGGTGAAATGATTGCTCTGCAACCATTGGAAGGTTATGAAACCATTACCCTTGATGGGGTATTGTATGAAGCCTTTAACACCTCGGGTGGTCTAGGTACCCTGGCGGAAACCTATGACGGCAAGATCCGTAGCATGAATTACAAAACCATGCGTTATCCCGGCCATTGCAAAGAGATCAAACTATTGATGAATGATCTACGCCTGAATGATGATCGCGATACATTAAAACGTATTCTCGAAAATGCCATTCCCAAAACATTGCAGGACGTAGTGCTGATTTATGTTGCTGTGGCAGGACGCAAAAATGGCGAACTGCTGGAAGAAAACTATGTCAAAAAAGTCTATCCTCAAGACATTGCGCGTAAGCGCTGGTCATCCATTCAAGTCACAACTGCCGCAGGTATCTGCAGTGTGGTGGATATTGTGCTTGATAACCAGGACAAGTTTCATGGCTTTGTCACGCAAGAGAGCATTGCTTTAGATGACGTGATCAATAACCGCTTTGGTAAATATTACGCATAGGAGAATTAGATGGATGTTCTGAAGGCGTTAAAATTAACGAATGAAAATGCCTCCAGCTATGGTGCCAGCGGTTGGGCCTCAACAGCCGATGCCAGTCTGATTGAATCCATTAATCCAGCTACCGAAGAATTAATCGCCAAGGTCTATACCTGTTCAGGCTCAGACTATGAAACCGTAATCTCTGAAAGTGCCGCTGCTCAAAAAGAGTGGGCCAAAGTCCCTGCACCTAAACGGGGTGAAGTGATTCGCCAGATTGGCGATGCCTTACGCCAACACAAGGATGCGCTTGGCAGTTTGGTCGCCATGGAAATGGGCAAGATCAAACAGGAAGGTGATGGCGAAGTCCAAGAGATGATCGACATCGCCGACTTTGCCGTGGGTCAATCGCGTATGCTGTATGGCAATAGCATGCATAGCGAGCGCCCCGAACATCGCATGTATGAACAATGGCATCCGCTGGGTGTGGTGGGCGTAATCAGTGCCTTTAACTTTCCCGTCGCAGTGTGGTCCTGGAATGCCTTTATTGCCGCCATTGCCGGTAACACGGTCATTTGGAAACCATCATCCAAAACACCTTTATGTGCGATTGCCGTACAACACATCTGCAACAGTGTATTAGAACAACTGGGTTATCCCGGTATCTTCTCCATGTTCATTCCTGAAAACAATAACACCGCCCAGCGCTTTGTCAGTGACAAGCGCATTAACCTGGTATCGTTTACCGGCTCGAGTAAAGTGGGTCACTATGTTGCTCGCACGGTATCCAAACGCCTGGGCCGTTATCTACTAGAATGCAGTGGTAACAACGCCATCATTGTGGATGAAACCGCCGATCTTAAGCTGGCATTACCTGCTATCGTGTTTGGTGCCGTCGGCACAGCCGGGCAACGCTGCACCTCGACACGGCGTCTGTTTGTGCATGAATCAATCTACGACACCTTAATTCCTCAACTGGTTAATGCCTATAAACAGGTACGCATCGGCAATCCACTTAACCATGATGTGTTGATGGGGCCATTGATTGATCAACATGCAGTGAATGATTTTCAGGAGGCTATTGCTCACGTGCAGGCCAGGGGAGGGAAAATTCTAACGGGCGGTAAAGTCTGTGAAGGTAACGGTTTTTTTGTAGAACCCACCATTGTTGAAGTTAAACGCCAATACGCCATTGTGAAGCAGGAAACCTTTGCCCCAATATTATATGTGATGCATTATCGCAATCTTGAAGGGGCGATTCATTTACAAAATGATGTGCCACAGGGTTTATCCTCTGCCATCTTCACTAACTCAGTCAAAAATGCTGAACAGTTCTTATCCCAGCGTGGCTCTGATTGTGGCATTGCCAATGTCAACATCGGCACCTCAGGTGCGGAAATTGGTGGCGCCTTTGGTGGTGAGAAGGAAACGGGGGGAGGGCGTGAGGCGGGCTCGGATTGCTGGAAAGCCTATATGCGCCGGCAGACCAATACCATCAACTGGAGTGATGAATTACCGCTAGCACAGGGGATCAAGTTTGATTTGTGATCTTAATTCCAAATTCAGTCTTTGAGTTTCTCCCTAGGGCCTGTTCGCACTAATTACAATAAAGTTCGTTTGTATGCGGACCGCTAATATTCGTGAATCTTTCATGTCAATGAACTATCACTATTCTTAAATAACTAACATAATTGAAATGAATCCTGACCCTAATCAAGCGATGAATATTGCAGTCCCGCACACTTCAGACCTGCTCAGCCCCAAGGCCGTAGCCGATGCCATGGCCAAGGTACTGGCCGCATCAGAACAGGTAATCCTGGGCAAGAATACCCAGTTGCGCCTGGCGCTGGCCTGCCTGATCGCCAAGGGCCATCTACTGATCGAGGATCAGCCCGGCATGGGCAAGACCACGCTGGCCCATGTGCTGGCACGGGTGATGGGGCTGGAGTTTCAACGCATTCAGTTCACCTCGGATCTACTGCCAGCGGACATCCTTGGCGCCTCGATTTATGACAAAGACAATGGCAAATTCACGTTTCATCCCGGCCCCATATTTGCCCAGCTGGCGCTGGCCGATGAAGTCAACCGCGCCACACCCAAATGCCAAAGTGCTCTGCTGGAGGCGATGGAAGAACAGCAAGTGACGATCGAGGGCACTACCTATGATCTGCCACAGCCCTTTTTTGTCATTGCCACCCAAAACCCGGTACATCAGATTGGTACTTTTCCGCTGCCTGAATCACAGCTGGATAGATTTTTAATGCGCCTGACCATGGGTTACCCCGACAAACAAGCGGAACGTGATCTGCTTGCCGGGCGCGACCGGCGCGAAATGGCAGCGGAGTTAAAAGCGGCACTGACACCGCAACAACTTCAGGCCATTCAGGCCCAGGTAACCAAAGTACATGTGTCGGATGCCTTGCTGGACTACCTGCAAGCACTGCTCGATTTCAGCCGCCAGTCCAACGAATTTGCTGTCGGCCTGTCACCACGCGGTGGACTGGCACTGTTGCGCGCCGCTCAGGCCTGGGCCCTGCTACATGGCCGCAATCATGCGTTACCTGAAGATGTACAAATGGTGTTGCCATCGGTGAGCGGCCACCGCTTACAAGGCCGGGGCGAGGCCAGCGGCCTGGGACCAGAGACTTTAGCGGGTCGGCTGTTGGAAGTTGCTATTCCCTAATGTATGGGCGTAACAGCGCTACATAGCTGGCTCGATAAACTGCCGCCCAGGCTGCGTCCACGCGGCATTCGTTATCAAGCCGCTTCAGCCAAACAGACCGCCACCTTGCGTGGCAAACGCATTTTCATCCTGCCCACCAAGCAGGGCATGGTGTTTTTTACCGTGTTGTTATTGATGCTGCTCGGCGCCATCAATTACAGCAACAGCATGGCATTTGTGCTGACCTTTTGGCTCGGCAGCGTCACGCTGGTATCGATGCTTTACACATATCGTAATCTGGTCAATCTCGACATCAAACTCAGTGGTGCTGAACCTTGTTTCGCGGGTGGCCACGCCGCCTTTCATTTAATACTGACAAATCATCAGCTGCGCCAACGGTTTGATATTGACGCTAGAAATGCCACAGGCATCAACGCCGTCGCATCGATCGCCCGTCAGGATCATACCCAAATCACGCTTGCCGTTCCCGCGTCACAACGAGGCCGATCACAGCTGGGCAGAATCACCCTCTCCAGCTGTTATCCCTTAGGCTTGTTTCGCGCCTGGGCCTATGTCGATGTAGAGGCAGAGACCCTGGTCTATCCGCACCCCAGCGATCACTCACCGTTGCCTCCACAAGGGCAAGGCAGTGGTGAACGCAAACAGACCCATGAAGAGGGCAGCGATGATTTCCATGGCTTTCGCGCTTATCACCCGGGTGATTCGCCACGCCATATCAACTGGAAGGCGCTGGCGCGAGAGCATGGCCTGGTAACCAAACAGTTTCAGCGCCATCAATCACCGGAATTATGGTTTGACTGGCATGATACCCGCGGCGCCGATATTGAGACACGCCTGAGTCAGTTATGCCGTTGGCTGCTGGATGCCGACAACCAGCAACAGCGCTATGGTCTGCGCCTGCCGGGCGAGGTGCTACCCCCCGCCCAGGGTAAAAACCAGTTGGAACAATGCCTGGCGCGGCTAGCCCTGTTTGGTGAATCAACATGAATGGCCCGGTGATTACCGTGCTCGACCAACGCGCCATGACCTGGTTATTGGCCGGCTTGGGACTGACTATATTGCCCCATTTAATAAACTTGCCCCTGTGGGCCGCCATTCTGGCCGTGGGTATCGGCATGTGGCGCTGGCTGGCCACCCGGCGCAACTGGCATCTGCCCAATAACACCATCAAGCTGTTACTCACCCTCGGCTTGCTGATCGCCGTGTTTGTCAATTATGGCACCCTGGTCGGGCGGGAATCGGGTACCGCCTTGCTGGTGTTGATGATGGGTTTGAAACTGGTGGAACTGCGCCAACGCCGCGACGTGCTGGTGTTGATGTTTATGGCCTATTTCATTCTGGTGACCCATTTCCTCTATAGCCAAACCATCCCGCTGGCGGCTTATGTGATGCTGGTGGCCTGGCTGTTGATTAGTCTGCACATGCACCTGACCAGCCTTGACCAACGTCCTATGCGCCACAGTTTGCGCAGCGCCGCTGGCCTGATGCTGCTGGGCTTGCCACTGATGTTGGCCCTGTTTGTGCTGTTTCCGCGAGCCGCCGGCCCGATCTGGGGACTACCCAAGGATGCCTACGCCGGCATGACCGGCCTGGATGACAGCATGAGTCCCGGTGCCATCAGCCATTTGAGCCAATCGGATGCGGTGGCCTTCCGGGTCAAATTCGATGGCCCGGCTCCGCCACCGGCCAAGCGTTATTGGCGCGGACCGGTGTTATGGAGCACCGATGGACGTAACTGGAATCCAGGACCGCAACTGCGCCAACCCGACTGGCAAACACCAGAACTGGCCTGGCATGATAATTCTATCGCCTACACCGTGACGCTGGAGCCGCACAATCGCAACTGGCTCTTCGTGCTCGATCTACCGGCAACCGCCAGTGAACACGGCCGAATTGGCAGGGAATATCAGCTAACTTCCTCTAAGAAGGTACGCCAGCGCCTCAAATATCATATGGTCTCATACACCGATTATCTCACCGGTGAGCTACCGGAAATTGAGCGCCGGCTGGGATTACAATTACCGCAAGACAGCAACCCGCGTACCTTCGAACTGGGTCAATCACTGCGCCAGAATGCCCGCTCTGAGATCAATATTGTCGAACAGGCCTTGGCCATGTTCCGCGAGCAGCCGTTTGTTTATTCACTCAGTCCTCCACTGCTAACCAGCAATGACCCGAGCGACCAGTTTTTGTTTGAGAGCCGTACCGGCTTTTGTGAACATTACGCCTCTAGCTTCACCATGCTGATGCGCGCCGCCGGGATACCAGCACGGGTGGTGACCGGTTATCAGGGCGGCGAACTGAATCCGGTGGATGACTACTATATTGTGCGTCAGCGCGATGCCCACGCCTGGGCCGAGGTCTGGCTCGCTGGACAAGGCTGGGTTCGAATTGATCCGACGGCCGCCGTCGCTCCCGAGCGGGTTGAACGCAGCATTAACACCTCGCTGCTTGGCGCCGGAGAGGCGGTACGTTTTAATGTGCCCCATAGTGAGCTGCTGGCCAAGGCGTGGCAGCAGCTGCAGCTCAATCTCGATGCCATCAATAACCGCTGGAACCAATGGGTACTCGGGTATGGCCCCAAACAGCAGGCCGAATTTTTACACAACCTGGGCCTCGACATTACCGACTGGCGCAGTTTGGCCTGGAAATTTCTGTTGATTATTGGCGGCCTATTTGCCTTGATCACGGCGTTTGTATTGATTCCGCGGCAGAAACAAATCGATCCGGTACTAAAAAGTTATCAGCGCTTTTGCCGCAAGCTGGCCAGGCGGGGTTTGTTACGCGGCGAGAATGAAACCGCAACTGACTTTGCCAAACGTGTCAAAGCAAATCGCCCGGAGTTGAGTGAACAAGTCGATCGCATCACAGCACTCTATTCCCATTTGCGCTATGCTAATAAAAGTAGTGATAAACAATTGTTACAATTCAAACAGCGAGTAATTGAGTTTAACCCCTGATTATGACGGTAACGTATTTTGCCTACGGCTCCAATCTGCACTTTTCACGCCTCAAGCAACGCGTAGCTTCAGCGCGTGTTATCGATAAAGCCATCTTGCCGGGTTACCAGCTCGCGTTTCACAAACATGGTGCTGATGACTCGGGCAAATGCAACATCATCGTTGGAGATGCCGAGGTACATGGTGTTGTTTACGAAATTGCAGAGCGGGAACAGTCACTACTGGACGAACACGAAGCTGGTTATACTTTTCACCAGGTTAAGGTTGATACCAGAACAGGTACGATGCCGGCGTATACCTACATCGCCCATGATGAAAAAATTAATCACGACCTGTTGCCCTACCATTGGTACAAATTATATGTATTGCAAGGCGCGCTTTCGCACGGCTTGGATGCTGATTACTGCTCATTGATTTCATTACAGAATTCGATTAATGATCCGGACGCTGAGCGCAATGATCACCATTTTTCAATCCTGGGTATTGAATTAGATAAATACAGAAGTTGAGGTTGTCATGACAAACGATAGAAGTCACTTGCCACTTGCCACGAATGAAATGGAAACCCACGTGCGTGAGGTATTCCCAATCGCTACCGATCCTGATGAATTTGCCGCCCGAGATGGGGCTGGGTGGATGGATTTTACCTTCCATGAATTTCGTTTCCAGGATCCGGAATTGGACAGCTGGATTCATGCCGTTGGTAAAATCATCACAGACCCGCAACAGCTGGAAGAAGTGCAACGAAAATATTTAACTGAAGCTGAATTTATTGAAGCCAGAAAATATATGGATGATGATGACCTGGAGGAAGACCATGAACTTCCATACCCTAAATGAGAAAAATATTTCAAGATAACAAATTCCGTATCATTGAATTAAACTCGCTGTTAGCATCCCCCGATATAATAATTGCTGCATTCAGAAAATAGGCTCGGCCAATGAAAACAACTATTACTTCCTTGTTAGGTTCTTTGCTGTTGGCATACAGCAGCTTTTGTCTTGCTGACATGGAATTGATTGCCCCGGACGGCAAACGAATTCTACTTAAAGATGATATGAGCTGGGAGTATGTTGAAAAGGATAAATCAAATGATTCGTCCTCTCGTTATGCCTATCTTAGTGTTGTGCGTGTTGAAGACACCGCCGGCTCCTGTCGTATAGGCTTACGTTTACGCAATGGCCTGGCAGTAAAAATCGGCAGTCTGGTGCTAAGTTTTTCTGCCTATACTGAAGAAGACATTGTTTATGAATCGGTTAAACGAGGTTTTCCAAATATAAAACCGACTAAACACCTGTATAAAGAAATCACTTTCCGCGGCTTAAAATGTAAAAAAATAAAAACTCTTAGAGTGCATGGTGGCGACCATTGCAGCAGTGGCGATCTAACTAAATACTCGACAAAAGATGGTGAGTGCCTGGAAAGGGTCTACGTCGAAGCCAGCGATAAAATATCTATCTACAAACGCTACCGTGATGAAGTAGAACCTGAGATTGAAGAAACTACGGATGAGAATGAAGTCGAGCAAGATGCACTGCCTGAGGAACGTGTTCAGGATGTTGAACATTTAAATCCAACACCCTGAACCATTTCTATTTCATATTAGCGCTGTGACATTATTTTGGGTGGTTGCCACCATGGACCACCGCGTACCAGTCTGACTGCACCCAGACGCTGCTTGTCACTGGCAACAGCTTGGCCGCCACCAAAGTCGAGGGTATAAACATAGTTTTTGGTACCCTTCTTTTCCATGCTACTCCAGAATACTTCAGAGGACGCACCAGGAAACACTGTGGTATTCATGCGCGGGTTAAAACACTGCCGTTCAACGATGGAAGCCAGTTCCGGTACCATTGGCATACGCCAGTCGCTATGGCCACCAATTTTATGGCTGTTTGCCTGTTCAACCATTGCCATCGCATCTTGCCAGTCAACGGTTTGTGCTTGACCCAAACAGCTTTTACCATCCCACTGCTGACCTACGGCGCAGCGCATCCATGAGAGTGTGGTTTCCTGATCTGTCACCGTTTCACCCAAGCTGGAAAATCTGCTTGTTGGTGTGGACTCTACGAGTGTGTCAGTGCGGCATGTGCCAGCCCAACTCGAGCTGAAGACAATGAATGTTGCGGTCACGACGGCCAGTAACTGCTTTAGGATATTTAACATGATGAAGTTCCTTTCAGTGTGCTATCTGCTGCTGCAATTACAGCAACCGGGTTAGCGATTACCAGAATCCGCATTGGGATACCCTGGGCCACTCACCACCGGCACAGCACCATGCTGTTCATCCTTGGCCGGAGCAATGGCAACACCGCGATGGGTGTACATGGCATAGGCCTCCATCGCAATCATGTCATCACTGTCCGGCGCTAATGGTTTACCCAGCATCGGTACCGAAATACACCAGTTGATCATCTCGCGTAGCGTACCCACCTTGCCCAGGTTGGTCTGGTATTTGGGCCAGGTGTGCGGATTAGAGGCCGAACCATCCGGATGGCAATTACCACAAGCCAGTCCGTTAGTACCCAGTTTGGGGTTATGCCATAAATCATCACCGCGCTTCACAGCCGCCATCAGCATATTCACCTGGTCCTCTGCTTCTGCACCTGAGAAGGGTTTTTTGGCCTGAACATTACTCACAACAAACATTGTGGCCAGGGTGCATACAGCCACGACCGCAGTTGTGAGTGTTTTAAATCGACGATTATTCATTTCCTTTTCTCCCGAATTAGAGTTTGACACCGCGTTTAACGTTTTCCGGTAACAGGTCGGAGAACGCACGGTAGTTCACGACGCCATCGAATTCTTTGGCGATAGCGATGTGATGGCTACCAAGGCCATCCTCGAAATCACCCGGGTCGACGCGGTTCATCCTGATATCGGGATAAGGAAGTTCAACCGGCGGATAAGGCCAGGGCCAGGAGGTTGATAACAGGCCGGCGGAATTGATATTGCCGATGGAATTGTAGACCACCTGATGCACATGGCCATGAATCGCCATGACCTTGTCAAATTTACGCAAGATCGCGCGGATCTCAGGCGCATCGCTGGTCTGGAAGTTCCAACGTGGATAATAGTCCCACAGTGGTGAGTGCGTCATGATCATAATGGGGGTACTGGGACTGAGTTTTTTTACATCTTTCTCAAGCCAATCGAGTTGCTTTTCGTGCACACCCCAGAGGCCACACTGATGACACTCCAGTTCTTCCATCCGACCCATACGCTCTAGCGGCGTTAGCTCGGCCATGGTCCAGAAGTCGTCCACCAGAATAGAGTTCATGCCGATGATGTGAACGCCGTTATGGTCAAAGGACCAGTGTTCATCTCCAAACAGGCCACGCCAAGCCTTGCCCATATCGAGATAGTAATCATGTTCCCCAGGAATGATCTTGTATGGCATCTTGAGCTTATCGAGGATTTTCTTGCCTTTGACCAGCTCCGCCTCTTTGCCTGATTGGCCCAAGTCACCACCGTAGAGGACAAAATCTGGCGCCGGGCTAAGACTGTTGACATCGGCAACCCCCTTTTCCAAGATGGCATCGAACTTGTGATCAGGAATATCGTATAGATGCGCGTCAGTCAGCACTGCAAAAGTGAACGGCGATATCTTCTTGTCGGCTGCATGGGCGATACCACCCAGCCCCATGACACTGGTCGCGGTCGGTGCAAACATACCCGCAAACATTGTTGCCGCGCCTGCCTTTAGCGACACCCCCAGGAATTGTCGTCTTGAAATTTTTCTCATGGAATCCCTCCCTTTCAGTTGTTAATAAATGTAATGCGTGATGAAGCTCTCCAAATAGATGCGTATGGGGTAGACTAATTCTAATTTTAGATTAGACCATTTTGCGTAAATGTCTACATGAATGCTTTGTTATTTCGCCGCTGATATTTATAACTACGCTTACAATAAGCGCACTGCATGAATAACCGAACAGGACGATGCAAAGATTTTCGTATTAGTGTTTTGTAAGTTGCTGGAACAACAAAGTTGAATTGATCAGCGATGGGGGTTTGTGTTTGACCAAGCGTAAACGTTAATCACTTTCCAATACAAAAAGAACTGAAGATACGACCTAATAAATCATCAGAACTGAATTCACCCGTGATCTCATTCAAGGCCTCATGCCCCAAACGCAAATCTTCAGCCAATAACTCACCCGCTTGGTGTTGTTGTAGTTGCTGTTGACCCTGCAAAACAAAATCCAGGGCACGTTGCAGCGCTTCAACATGTCTGCGCCGCGCCATGAAACTGCCTTCACCTGCACTTTGAAAACCAACACATTCTTTAAGATGTTGAGTTAGCAGTTCCAGACCTGCACCTGTTTTAGCAGACAGGCCAATCTCTTTACCTAGAGGGCCCTGTTTGATATTTGGCTGGTGATTGTTTATATCGATTTTATTGCGTACTACGGTTATCGCTATATTCTGTGGCAGCTTATCAATGATGTGCTGATCGTCTGCTGTAATACCGCTGGCATCGTTAATCAGTAAAAGAATACGATCGGCCTGTTCGATTTCGGACCAGGCCCTTTCAATCCCAATCTGTTCTACGGTATCGCTACTCTCACGCAGACCGGCCGTGTCAATGATGTGTACTGGCAATCCATCGATACTGATTTCCTGGCGCAGCGTATCGCGAGTGGTGCCGGCGATATCAGTGACAATCGCCAGTTCACGTTGTGCCAATTTATTTAACAGGCTGGATTTGCCAACATTGGGTTGGCCAGCGATAACCACATTCATGCCTTCACGCAACAGACAACCTTGTTGAGCCTGAGCAATAATATTTTGCAAATCTGTGATGATGGTTTGCAGTTGTTCAGTGATTGCTGAGTCTGAAAGAAAATCGATCTCTTCTTCGGGAAAATCAATTGCTGCTTCCACATATATGCGTAATTTAATCATCGCTTCGAGCAGTCGATGTATACGTTGGGAAAATTCGCCTTGCAGTGAACGCAAGGCTGAACGCGCTGCTTCAATCGATGAGCTGTCAATGAGATCGGCTATCGCCTCGGCTTGGGCCAAATCCAGTTTATCGTTTAAAAAGGCGCGCTGGGAAAACTCTCCCGGTTGTGCCAGGCGCGCACCCAATTCCACCACGTTGGATAACAACATGTCGAGTACCACCGGGCCACCATGGCCCTGCAGCTCCAACACATCTTCACCGGTAAACGAATTGGGCGCCTGAAAGAAGAGGGCGATACCCTCATCCAACACTGTATTATTTGTATCCTTGAAGGGTAGATAATGTGCTTGGCGTGGTGCAAGACATTGGCCAAGCACTGCGTGGGCAATCTGTTTTGTTTTGGGTCCGGACACACGAATGATACCTACCCCGCCTTGGCCAGGTGGGGTGGCAATCGCTGCAATGGTGTCGTTGCTTTGTTCCATGGACTGAAATGAAAAGGGCACCCGAAGGCGCCCTTATTTTATTTGTTTGGCGTGGCCGCTGCGGCTGCCTTTTCAATCTTGGCGGTGATGTACCACTGTTGCGCCACTGATAGGACACTGTTAGCCAACCAATACAGTACCAAACCCGCCGGGAAGAAGGCGAAAAACAGGGTGAAAATAATGGGCAATGCCATCATCACCTTGGCCTGTACCGGATCAGGTGGTGGCGGATTCAGTTTTTGCTGGATGAACATACTGACACCCATCAACAGTGGCAGCACATAAAAAGGGTCTTTGATAGAGAGATCCTGAATCCAGAAAATGAACGGCGCCTGACGCAATTCTACCGATTCAAGCAGTACCCAGTACAAGGCAATAAACACTGGAATCTGTACTACCATCGGTAAACAACCACCGAGCGGATTGATCTTCTCTTTCTTATACAGCTCCATCATCGCCTGGCTCATGCGTTGGCGGTCATCACCATAACGCTCCTTGAGCTGCTGCATCTTGGGGGCAAATTTGCGCATGTTGGCCATGGAACGATAACTGGCCGCTGACAACGGATAGAAAATCAATTTGATGATCAGGGTAACCATCAGGATGGCCCAACCCCAGTTGCCGAATAGACTATGGAACCAGCTCAGCACCCAGAATAATGGTTTGGCAATAACGCTCAGTATGCCGTAGTCCACGGTCAGATCAAGATTGTCGGCCAACTCTTCCAACACACTTTGGTCTTTCGGACCAACATAAAAGCGTGTAGTAAACGTATCACTCTGGCCCGCATCGACTGTCTTGCTAGGTGACACCATTCCCAGTACAAAACGATCATCCCCGGGCGCCTTACTATAAAAATGATTGGTCTCATCCGCCGGTGGCACAATCGCGGCCAGGAAATAATGTTGGATCATGGCTGCCCAGCCGCCATCGACATCACGGCTGAGATTGTTCTCGGCCATGTCATCAAATTCTAGCTTTTCGTATTTTTCTTCTTCACTGTAGATGACACCACCGGTATAGGTGTAAATAAAGGCAGATTCACCACTGCCATCGGGACGGCTGCGTTGCAATTGGCGGTATTGACTGCCTTGCCATGGTTCTGCTGAGTTGTTTTCAATTTTTTGTTCAATGTCGATCACATGACTGTCACGATGAAAGATCAGAGTCTTAGTCACCTTGACGCCATCTTCATCCTGCCAGACAAGGGGGACGCGCAGCTCATCCTGGCCCGGCTGTAATAGATAGTCATTCTTCTCGGACTGAAAAATTGCATAGTGATCAGGCGCATTATTATTTGAAAGTAGACCACTCTGAGCCACAAACAGATTTGGAAACGTTTCCTTCATTAATCGAAAGGGCTCATCCGGTTTGTCGCTGGCGACAGGATATTTCAGCAGGTCTGCCTGACGAATATCACCGCCACGGGTGTCAATGATGACGTCCAGGGTATCAGTGACAACATTAATGCGTTGGCTGCTACCGCTGGCTTCCATGCCTGTTGTAGACGCTTCGGGGGTGTCTGGTTTGATGACTGCAGGGGTATCAGCCAGAGTCTGTTGTGCGAAGGGCACATCCTTGGGTGGCTCAAGAGCCGGTGTTGTTGTTTCGACCGCGGCGGTTGCAGCCGGTTTCGGTGCGTAATCCTCCTGCCATGCCTCCCAAGTCAAGAAGAGTACAAAGGCAAGAGCTATAAATAGTATAAGACGCTGATTATCCATGATTATTGTGCATGCTTATTTTCAAGTTGTTCCGGCACTGGATCTACACCGCCTGAATGCCAGGGATGACAGCGCGCGATTCGTTTAATCGCCAACCAGCTTCCTTTAATTACGCCGTATCGCTGTATTGAAGTTTCGGCATAGCAGGAGCAGCTTGGATAAAAACGGCAATGGTGCCCTAAAAAAGGTGACAATAACAACCGGTAAGCGCGTACAAATAGGATTAAGAGTCTTTGCATCGTTCCAGCTCCATCCATTGCCTGTGAAGTAGTGTGAATAATTCTTGGTTTGTTTTTGCGACCGCAGCCTGTTTACCAATCACGACAATATCGAGCCCCGCTAAATTACCTTGTACGTGACGGAAACTCTCTCTAATTAAGCGCTTAAGACGATTCCGCTGAACAGCTGATTTGGCGCAACGTTTGGATATTACCAGTCCCAAGCGTGGATGGGGACGTTGATTAGGTCGGGCTAAGGCCGTGAAGCAACGATTTGCTGAGCGACATGGCTTCTCAAAGACATAGTCAAAGTCGCCCGCGGTTTTTATTCTGAGGTTTTCAGAAAACCCCTGATGGCGGGCATCCAAGATGACCGGGAAGTCTTTGAATTAGACTGCCAGGCGCTTACGGCCTTTGGCACGACGATTTTTAATAATCTTACGGCCATTGGCTGTCGCCATGCGGCTACGGAATCCATGAGTACGTTTGCGTTTAAGTACGCTAGGTTGAAATGTTCTTTTCATTGCCTACATCCATCTAGTTGTGATCACATTAGTTCGGTTCCGCGGGAGCCGTCGCCCCTATCTGCGGACAGCGCGCAAAGATAGCCGGAATGCCCCTTTTTGTCAATCCAGAGTGTAAAAAATAGATCAATTATGGGTGTGGATAACTTCGTAAAAGGGGGGTAGACTTGCCAGTCCCCCAAATCAGTGTAATGAACGCGCTACTACGAGGTTACTGGCTACGATGTCACTTTGGCAGCAATGTCTAGAGCAGTTGGAAAACCAACTCAATGCGCAACAGTTCAACACCTGGATTCGTCCCTTGCAAGCTGTTGAAGAGGATGAATCTTTGCGTTTACTGGCGCCCAATCGATTTGTACTCGACTGGGTAAATGAGCGCTTTATCGATAATATTCGCAACATCGTGACGCAAATCGGCACCGGCGACCAACATCAGGTAGTGCTTGAGATTGGCAGCCGGGAAAGAAAAACACAAGAACCGGCGGTACGCGTTGCTAAAGTGGCGAATAACACGGCTAAACAAGAAGATAAACGCCGTGCCAATTTCCGCCGCCGTGAAGATCAAAGTCAAATTCATTATGTCAGCAACATACGCGATGAATTTACCTTCAGCTCCTTTGTTGAAGGCAAATCCAACCAAATTGCCAAGGCAGCTTCTGTCCAGATAGGTGAAAACCCCGGCGTGGCCTATAACCCGTTGTTCATTTATGGGGGTGTTGGACTGGGTAAGACCCACTTGATGCATGCTGTGGGCAATTTGATGCTGGAAAAGAAACAGGAATCCCGCGTCATTTATGTTCATTCTGAGCGTTTCGTAGCCGACATGGTCAAGGCCTTACAACATAATGCCATTGATGATTTCAAACGTTATTACCGCTCCGTCGATGCCTTGCTTATTGATGACATCCAGTTTTTTGCCGGCAAGGAACGCTCACAGGAAGAGCTCTTCCATACTTTCAATACCTTAATCGAGGGACAACGCCAAATTATCATCAGCTGTGACCGTTACCCAAAAGAGATTGATGGTTTGGAGGAACGGCTCAAATCTCGCTTTGGATGGGGTCTGACCGTTGCAATCGAACCACCGGAACTGGAAACCCGGGTGGCTATCCTGATGAGCAAGGCACAACAAATGAATGTTGAGTTGCCCCACGAGGTCGCATTTTTCATGGCCAAACGTATCCGCTCTAATGTGCGTGAACTGGAGGGGGCATTGCGACGGGTTATCGCCAATTCCAGATTCATGGCTAGGCCAATTACACTAGATTTTGCCAAAGACGCCTTGCGCGATCTACTCGCCGCTCAGGATAAGCTGGTTACCATCGAAAATATTCAAAAAACGGTGGCTGAGTATTTTAAAATCCGGGTAGCCGACTTATTATCAAAAAAACGTTCTCGCTCCGTGGCCCGTCCCAGACAATTGGCCATGGCACTGGCAAAAGAATTAACCAATCATAGTTTGCCTGAGATTGGTGACGTGTTTGGTGGTAGAGATCATACGACTGTATTGCATGGATGTAAGAAAATTCGTGAATTACGTGATTCCGACGTACGTGTAAATGAAGATTATCAAAACCTGTTGAGAATACTCACTACATGATGTTATTAATCTGTGGATAAAAATAGCCTGTGGATAACCAAGCATTTTATCCACAAGATACTAACGGGGAGCTGACTTGTTATCTCCAGGTTAGTTAGTCTAAATGCTTGTTTAACTATATGTTTTTAAAAAATAAATTGTAGTTATTAAGAATTTTTAGTTGCGTTAATAATAACAACAATAAAAGATCTTAAATTAATATTATTTATTATTAGGGATGATCATGGAACTCAAGATTGAACGTGAACTGTTGTTAAAACCCTTACAACAAGTCATAGGGGTAGTAGAACGCAGACAGACACTTCCCATATTGGGTAACGTTCTACTCAAAACATCAGACAATGAGCTGTCTATTACAGCCACTGATCTTGAAATCGAAATGGTCAGTCACATCGCATTACAAAATAGTGATATCGGCGAAACGACACTTCCCGCGAGAAAATTCATCGATATTTGTAAGGCTTTACCCAATGATGCCAATCTAAGTATCAAGGTCGATGCTGAGCGGGCAACCATACGCTCTGGTAAAAGCCGTTTTGTCTTAGCCACTTTGCCAGCCACTGAGTTTCCCAATATCGATTCATTTGAGCCATTAGTCGAGTTTAAAATTCAACAACAACAACTCAAACAACTTATTGATAATACTCACTTTGCTATGGCACAGCAGGATGTACGTTATTATCTGAATGGTCTTTTGTTTGAGTTTTCAGACAACCTGATTCGTGTTGTCGCTACGGATGGTCACCGTTTGGCACTCAGCGATGTCGAGATAAATACGGGGGTTAGTGAGTTACAACAGGTCATTGTGCCGCGTAAGGCGGTAATGGAACTTGCCAGATTGCTGGAAAATAGCGATGAGATGGTGAAAGTTCAGCTGGGTAGCAATCATATTCGCCTGACGACAGGGGATTTGAGTTTTATTACCAAACTGATTGATGGCCGTTTTCCTGATTATCAGCGGGTTGTACCACAAGGGGGGGATAAAATTGTCATCGCTGACCGAAATCTGATCCATCAGGCGTTAAGTCGTGCTTCGATCCTGTCCAATGAAAAATATCGCAGTGTCCGTTTTACTTTATCTTCCAGCAGCCTGCAGGTGATGGCCAATAACCCAGAACAAGAGGAAGCCGAAGAAGAAATCAGTGTCGATTATGATGGACCTAGTCTGGAAATTGGTTTTAATGCCAGTTATGTGCTTGAAGCATTAAATGTTATTGATAATGAACAAGTTCAGTTGGAACTGACAGATCAAAATAGTTGTTGTCTGATCCGTTCGCCCGCTTCCGAAAATTCGCGTTACGTTGTGATGCCAATGAGGTTATAGTCTCTGGTCAGAGAGCGTTTCCCGTCAATATTTAGAATTAAAACGGACTCTGCGCAATGGCACTGAGTTTGTTGTCTATTCACAATCTTAGAAATATTCAAATTGCCACAGTTGAGCCAAGCACTCGATTAAATCTGATTATTGGTTCAAACGGCAGTGGTAAAACTAGTCTTCTTGAATCCATATATTTGTTGGGTAGGGGGAAGTCATTCCGTTCAGCGTATAGCCGCAAAATTGTTCGACACGACCAAGTTGAATTAACTGTATTTGGCAAAACAGATTATCAGGGTGAGCAAACTCATTCTTTAGGTATACAGATCAAAGAAGGGCGGTTTCGTGCCAAGATTGATGGAAAATATGAGCAAAAAAGCTCAATGCTTGCTTCACTTCTGCCTTTATTGCTGATTTCTCCCGATGGTGACAAATTAATCAAAGGGAGCCCCAGGCAACGCCGTCGCTTCATTGACTGGGGATTGTTTCACGTGAAACAAGAGTTTTTAGCGGTTTGGCAGCGTTATAACCGTATATTGCAACAACGCAACGCCCTCTTAAGGCAAAAAAACAGCACAATACTTCAATCCTGGGATGCTCAACTGATCGATGCTGCAATCAAACTGGATCAATTTCGGCGCGACTATGTCATGGCACTGGTTCGGCAGGCTCAAGACTACCTGTCCCAGTTGCTTGATATTGAGCAAATAGAATTTCGCTATCGGGCAGGTTGGCCCAGTGCTGAAGAGTATCAAATCGCTTTTATTGAAAATATTGATAGTGATATCAAGGCGGGGTTTACCCAAAGAGGGCCCCATCGAGCTGATTTGATAATGCGGGTAGATGGGCGTTCGGCAGCTGAGGTGTTATCTGGCGGCCAACAAAAACTAGCCGCCTGTGCATTGTTGCTCGCGCAAGCAGCAGTGTTTAATCAGTGTAAACAGGAGAATTGCTTAATTCTGGTGGATGATCTACCGGCGGAGTTGGACTCTATACATCGTCAGTTGTTAATGGACCTGCTTTACTCCCAGGGAGGCCAACTGTTTGTGACAGCAACTAGCCAGTCATTAGTGGATATTTCTCGTTATTCTGAAAAGAAATTGTTTCACGTGAAACAAGGTGGTTTTACTGTAGAGAAAGAAGACGGAAATTGAGCAAAGGGGTATAATCAATCCGTTACGCTGGAATGATTCCGTAATGCGCCATTTTTCAAATAAATCAGAGACTTTAGTTATCTATGAGCACTGAACAGCAGAGCTATGATTCATCGAATATCAAGGTTTTAAAGGGGCTGGATGCTGTCCGCAAACGCCCAGGAATGTACATCGGCGATACGGATGACGGCACCGGATTACACCATATGGTGTTTGAAGTAGTTGATAACGCCATAGACGAAGCGCTAGCGGGGCATTGTACCCAGATCGATGTGATTATTCATGCCGACGGTTCGGTCACGGTTTCGGATAATGGCCGTGGGATACCAGTTGATATTCATCCTGAAGAAGGGCGTTCTGCAGCTGAAGTAATCCTCACAGTATTGCATGCCGGCGGTAAATTTGATGACAACTCATATAAAGTTTCTGGCGGATTACATGGGGTTGGGGTTTCGGTAGTTAATGCCTTGTCTGAAGAGCTTAACCTGACTATTTACCGCAATGGTAAACTTTACAGCCAGGACTATTCACTGGGTGATCCGAAAGCAGATTTGGAAGAAAAGGGTGATACTGATAAACGCGGTACCTCAATCCGATTTAAACCAAGCAGAGAGATATTCACCGATACCCAGTATCACTATGATATTTTAGCCAAACGTCTGCGCGAACTTTCCTTCCTCAATTCGGGAGTGCGCATCCACTTGGTTGAGGAAACCTCAGAAAAAGAGGATATATTCGAGTACGAAGGTGGGATTAAGGCCTTTGTTGAGCATTTGAATCGCAATAAAACACCATTACACCCTTCAGTATTCTATTTCCGCACTGAAAAAGACGACATCTCTGTCGAAGTTGCCATGCAATGGAATGACTCCTATCAGGAGAATATCTTCTGTTTTACTAATAATATTCCCCAACGCGATGGCGGTTCTCACCTAGCGGGTATGCGTGCAGCACTAACACGTACGATCAATCAATACATCGAAAGGGAAGGGGTAGCGAAAAAGGCTAAAGTGTCTACCTCGGGTGATGACGCCCGCGAAGGTTTGACTGCGGTGCTCTCGGTTAAGGTCCCAGATCCAAAATTTTCATCCCAGACCAAAGATAAGCTCGTCTCGTCTGAAGTAAAACCAGTGGTTGAGTCAACTTTGTCGGAAAAGTTGAATGAATTCCTTCTGGAAAGTCCAGCCGATGCCAAGAGTATTACCGGCAAGGTAGTAGATGCCGCGCGCGCGCGCGAAGCTGCTCGTAAGGCACGTGAAATGACGCGGCGTAAAGGGGTGTTGGACGTTGCCGGTTTGCCAGGCAAATTGGCTGATTGTCAGGAAAAAGATCCTACTCAGTCAGAATTGTTCCTGGTGGAGGGTGACTCTGCAGGTGGTTCGGCCAAACAGGGCAGGGACCGTAAATTCCAGGCAATTTTGCCCCTTAAAGGGAAAATTCTGAATGTAGAGAAGGCCCGCTTTGACAAGATGCTTTCCTCAGTTGAGGTAGGCACCTTAATCACTGCACTCGGCTGTGGTATTGGTCGTGAAGAATATAATCCAGACAAATTGCGTTATCACCGCATAATTATCATGACGGATGCCGATGTGGATGGTTCGCATATCCGTACTCTTTTATTGACCTTCTTTTACCGTCAAATGCCGGAAATGATTGAGCGCGGCCACGTCTACATTGCTCAGCCACCTTTATATAAGCTTAAAAAAGGTAAGCAGGAGCGTTATGTCAAAGATGATGACGAGCTAAATCGTTATCTGCTCGAGGTGGCCCTGAATAATGCACAACTTATGGTTACCCAGGAAGCACCTCCGATAAGTGGTGAAGCCTTGGAGTCACTCGCCAATAATTACAATGCTGTGATGGCAAGCATTAATCGTTTATCTATGCGCTATAACAGTCTGGCTTTGGAAAAGATGATCTATATGGCAGCAGTTGATGACGCAATGCTTAACGATAGCAGTTTACTAGAAGAGTGGGCGGCAGAGTTGCAACAACGGCTCAATAGCAGCCCCGAAAATAGCCGCGATGAATATAAAGTTACACCGGAAAAAGACCAATCCAGTAATGAACTCAAACGGGTCATAATCACCGAAATGCGCCATGGTGTTTCGAATGATCGTGATATCCCCAGGACATTTTTCAGTTCCGGTGAGTATAAGGCCATGGTTCAGTTGGGACAGCAGCTAGATGGTCTGATAGGTGAAGGGGCGGAGATTAGACGCGGTGAAAGAACATTGGCAGTCAGTAGTTTTAAACAAGCGCTTAATTGGCTAATGGATGAAGCAAAACGAGGTCAACAGATTCAGCGTTATAAAGGCTTGGGTGAAATGAATCCTGAACAGCTCTGGGAAACCACGCTCAACCCGGAAACACGTCGACTGTTACAGGTACAGATTGAAGATGCCGTTGCCTCTGATCTGATCTTTACCACCCTGATGGGCGACCAGGTCGAACCACGGCGCGATTTTATTGAAAAGAATGCCTTGTCTGTCGCAAATTTGGATGTATAAAATATTATAGTAGACTGTATAATTATAGCCTAGCTATTTTTTCACCATATACACGGCTACCTATCAGTCCAACCGATTGATTTACAATCACATTTACGGGTATTCGTTGCATTATATGTGACATCTTTCCTTTAGCATTAAAGGCATCGATGAAGAGTCCAGCCTGTAAGTGATGCAAATTCTTGGCGGCAATGCCGCCAGCAATAAAGACACCTCCGACGGCCAAGCTGGATAAAGCGAAATTGCCAGCTTGCCCACCATAGGCCTGCGCAAAAATGGTCATGGCTTGAGAGGCGAGAGAGGTTTGGCTCGCGTTGGCTGCCTGGGCAATCGCAGCAGCGGGGTCTGGCGATTGCATGATGCTCTGATATTCAGCTGAATCCGATGGTTGATCCTGTTCATGCAAAAAGGAATAAAGATTTACCAGACCAGGGCCAGACAACACAAACTCAATCGAACTGCGGCCTTTGTGTTGCATCAGATACTCGGCCAATTTAAGTTGCTGTGGATCTGCAGGGGCAAATTCCGTATGTCCTCCTTCTGTGGGAATGACTAAATACTCTCCACCTGTCCAGATTCGTTGTGCCACACCCAGACCTGTACCGGCTCCAATCACGAGCTGATTACCATGCCTAACCGATTCGCCTTGTTGCAGGTTAACAAAGTCTTCAGTCGTCAGTGCAGTGATTCCATAACCAATAGCTTCGAAATCATTAATCAAGGCGACATGTTCAAGCTTGAAGCGATGAGCTATTTTTGAGGAGTCCATTTGCCAGGGTAAATTGGTTATCGTGGCAGATTGCGATGTATCAGAGCGAATGACTGGACCAGCGACACCAAAACAGGCGGCTGAAATGGTATTGGTTTGTATTGGTTTTGAAAGGAACTCTTCGAGGATTAAATCAAACGAATTATAATGACTACTGGAATAGCGTTTTTCTACGAGGACTTCGATGTGATTTTCATGTACATCGACAAGTTGTAACAGGGTTTTTGTGCCACCAATATCACCACAAAGTAGCTTCATTATCTTACCCAGTTAGCAGCGGCCTCATCGAGATACCATATAACTTCACTCTGTGGGTTAACCCGCTCCACAGGTAACGGATCGCTAACGGAAGGGTAGTTGAAAATTCGATCAACGATATCGTTTTTACCTTCACCAGTAACCATCATCCAAACATTTTCTGCACTATTAATAATTGGAAAAGTTAAGCTAATGCGCCAGCTGTTTTTCTTTTCAACCCATACAGGGGCAGCGGTTTTATCTTCAACGTCTAAAATCTCGGTGCCGGGAAATAGAGAAGCGACATGGCCATCATCTCCCAGCCCAAGTATTACAAGATCGATAACAGGTATGCCTGCATCATTGGAAGGCAGAAAGGTCTTTAGAATTGTATGATATGCCTCAGCTGCCTGTTCAGGGGGTAACTCTGCGCTGATTCGATGAACATGCAGGGGATCAATACTAATCTTTTTAAACAGATTCTGATTTGCCATTCCGTAATTACTATCAGGGTGATCTGGCGCTACGGCACGTTCATCACCAAAGAAAACACGCATCTTTCCCCAAGGAATGGATGTTGAATAAGGTGCTTGTGAAAGAATTTGATAAAACTTCTTTGGTGTAGAGCCACCTGCTAAAGCGACGCTGAATTCGCCTTTTTGTTCTACACATTGATGTGCCAAACGTAAAAAGTTTTTTGCGGCTTCCAAACAAGCTGCTTCAGGATCGGGTTTGATTATTTTATAACTGGACACGGATTTATATTAACTCCAATAAACAAAATGTAAAGGATCAACGACATGTTTGAAAAGCGAGCCGTGCTTGTGCGATGAACTGGGTAAAGGCACGATTTTGCTCCGTTGATATCGGATGCTTTGAAGGACCTTTATCAGCATAAACGAAACCGATCGGTTTAACACCAGATTTTAACGCGGCAGCGACAAAACCATTTGCTGAAATTTTGTCATGATATTTCGCCGGTAGCACATTTCCCCAACGTTCATCGTGACTATCCTCCACAAAAATATCTACACCCTCTGTCAGGACGCGTGAAAAAATATCTTTTGTAACATCAACCGGAAGAGAGAAAAACTCCTTCATGATGTCTTTATCAGTGCCAATTGCGATACGGCCACTATAATTTTTATGATCAACGCCGAGTAAACAGAGCACCACACGTGTGAAGCCGGCAGCAACATGAACGCCTTCAAGCACTTTTACCAGCACAGTATTCAGTTTCGCCGCATCTGTGATTAATGAAGTGATCTCTTGAATGAACTGAAGCTGAAGCTCTTTATTAACGTCATCATTTTTTACATCAGATTTATTTGTTGAATCTATAACATCAGTCGTGGCAGTTTCTGATTTTGCTGTGGTTGGTTTGGCCGCAGGAAGCTCGTTACTGACATAAAAAGAAAATTGACTAGCTAATTTATCACGACCCTCATCACCTGTATCAGCGACGACAGGCATTAACTTCCTGGCAGATAAGCCATAAGTCTTGGCCAAATCACAAGACATCTTAAACGAATCACTCAGTGATGATTCAATCGAGTTAAGTTGTATACCAGTGGCCTTGGAAAGATCAAGCATCAATTCACGCATGCTGGTATTGTTAGCAGGATTATCTGTATAAAGGGAGCCGACAAGGCAAGAAGAAAGCGAGGCGAGTGCCTTGTTTAGCTCGTAAGGTTTGGTAATTTGACCTTTGATTGTGCCCAGATCATTATCCATGGTTGCGACGACCCTGGATGAGAATTCCCAACTATTGGCTAATTCTTTGCCAAGAACCATCATTGAAGCACCCAGTACTATTTGTTCATTTTTCAGGGATTCTAAATGGCCTTGCTTGTTAAGTGAAGTGATCTCGATATATTTATCGGGTAAGTAGGTAGCAACGGCGATTTCGCCCAAGTCATGCAGCAGAGAACATGTATAGGTCTCTTCAGCATCCTTGACCCCGATCTTCATAGCAAGATCCCGCACAAACCCCGCGGTGATATAAGCGCGTACCAAGAGCTTGTCCATATCTATCGAGGGGTGCTCATTTTGAAAGCTCTCAATAAATTTCATGGTCAAGCTGAGATTTTTTACCGTATCAAACCCCAACACGATGATGGCACGCGACACCACGCCAATTTTACTGTTTCCACGAGCGTAGTAAGGGGAATTAGCTAACCGCAATAGCTTGATACTTAAATTGGCATCTTTTAATACTTCTTGTGAAAGCGACATCACATCAGCATCGGGATCAGAGCTGACTGAACAGATATGATTTACCGAGGCGCTAAAGACAGGTAAGTCACCGTGTTCATCAATTTTCTGTTTTAACAGTTCCAGCGTTTGTTCTTTTGTGGCACCCATCCCTGATCCAAATGATTTACTTGATTAAAAACCTGACTTAAGGTTTCAGTACGAAAAGAATAAGTAAATTAACTTTTTCTAATATAATACCAATAATGCACTCTATATCATCGGCACAAAAACAAGCAGCTTGACCACTTGCGGTGAGTTACATACTCTTATCGATTAGAATCAAAAATTAGCTTGAGGAGAGATTATGGAAGCGTATATGTGGTTAATACTGGCGAGTATGCTGGGTGTAGGGATAGTGTTCGGCTTTTTTATGGGTCGAAGCAAAGGTGACACCTCTGCACCTAAGGTAAGAGAACTGGAACAGAATCTCAATAAGGCTAACGAAGAGATGCAAGGGTACCGCACCCAGGTTACCCAGCATTTCGAAACTACCGCTAACCTGTTTAACCAGCTCACCAATGATTATCGTGAGGTTTATGAACACCTGGCTAACAGCTCGGACCAACTTTGCGGCGATCAGGTAGCTAAGTTAAAGGGGCTGACATCTGATAAAAATGAAGTGGAAGTGGAAGGTAAAAAACTTGAGAGCTCTGTTGGCGAGGCCCCAACAGCAGAACCAGAGCCCGCACAAGAAGCGGCAAGTCAGGAATCAGAGACTCAAGATTCAACCACTAAGGCTGACGTTAAACAAGAGGCCGCCGAATCGGAAGTTGTTGCAGCCGCCGATGACAAAAAGGGTAACGGTAGTTCAGAAGAGCCAGTTGTACCTACCGTTACAGAAACTAAGTCTGCTGATCAGAAGGCTGGCGAAAATCGAACTATTCACTAAACAATCAGCTGCTTGCAGCAGAGATCCAGAATCAGCAAGGGGGAGGTTAACAACTCCCCTTTTTAATTTTTAATTCCGCTCTAGAATCACAAAGCTGACATCAAAGGCATTTGATTCATCTGCCCGATGATCAGTGCGTTGTATTTCACGCCAGTGCTCGAAGTCCAGTTCTGGAAACCATGCATCCCCAGCGATGTCAGCATGCACCAGGGTTAGATAGAGACGATTTGCCCGTGGCAGCATCTGCTCATAAAATGATGCGCCACCAATTATCATCACCTCGTTTTCATCTGCACACAGATTTAATGCTTCATCAATTGTGCCGACGACCTCACACCCTTCAATTTCAAGTGCTATATCACGGCTGATGACAATATTGCGTCGCTTCGGTAGAGGTTTACCGATGGAGTCAAAGGTTTTGCGCCCCATCAACACAGGTTTATTCATGGTCTGCTGGCGAAACCATTTCATATCGGCCGGCAGGTTCCAGGGCAAGCTGTTGTCTATGCCGATGACGCGGTTATCGGCCATTGCGGCGATGATGGAGATAATCACTTGAGTACCTCTTATAGTTCGATCAAGCTGATGATGGCAAGGCGCAAACTGGCGAAAAAGCGTAGTCTACAAGTCAGTAAATGAGCATTTTGAGTCAGTTTGCAACGCAGCAAGCGTAGCTTCAGCGGATTATAAGAGGCACTCATATGGCTATAGGCGCTTTTATATGTGGATGACACTGATAATTCACCAGTTCAAAATCTTCTAACTTAAATTCAAAAATATTCTTTACGTCCGGATTGATATTCATCTGCGGCAGTGGATAAGGTTCGCGTGCCAGCTGGGTGTCGGCCTGTTCCATGTGATTAAGATAGAGATGGGCATCACCAAAGGTATGAACAAAATCACCGGGTGCCAGGTCACAGACCTGGGCAATCATCATGGTCAACAAGGCATACGAGGCAATATTAAACGGCACGCCTAAAAATATATCGGCGCTGCGTTGATAGAGTTGGCACGAGAGCTTGCCACCTACTACGTAAAACTGGAAAAAGGCATGGCAGGGGGCTAAGGCCATACGGCCTTCATGCACATTGGCCTGAGGACTGATAGATTCGTTTGGCAGGTCTGCAGGATTCCAGGCGCTGACGATCAAGCGCCGCGAATCAGATTTGTGTTTGATCTGTTCGATCAGTTCACTGATCTGATCGATCGTGCGTCCATCGGGTGCTGCCCATGACCGCCACTGGTGGCCATACACCGGGCCCAGGTCTCCCTCTTCAGTGGCCCACTCATCCCAGATGCTAACGCCATTGTCTTTAAGATAGCGGGTATTGGTTTCTCCTTTTAGAAACCAGAGCAATTCATGAATAATGGAGCGCAGGTGACACTTTTTGGTAGTAATTAGTGGAAAACCCTGGCTCAAATCAAACCGCATTTGATAACCAAATACACTGGTCGTGCCGGTACCGGTGCGGTCCTGTTTTCGATCGCCGTTTTCAAATACATGACGCATTAAATCGAGGTATTGTTGCATGTTTGTTGTTGCTCGTTTAGTGGCTAATTCAAGGTTCAACCAGTTTTCCAGAGGAGGACCATTCTGTGATTGAAGGATAACAAACTTCGAGTATGTAACCTGATGGATCGCGAAATAAAACTGTTTCCCCACTCCGTTGAGGTTTGGGTCCGGACACGATATACAGCTCTTCTTTTTTCACCTTTTCACCAACCCGGGTAAATCTTTCTTTACTGATGGCACAGGCGAGATGGGCCATGGTGTAGCGATTGAAAATCGTAATCGGTCACTTCCATTAATCCCAACACCACACCACCATTGCCGACAAAGGCTTGCCTGGGTGAGTCCCAGATTTCTATTAAGTCCAGCGCAAACCAGTCACGATAAAAATGAATGCTTTGTTCCAAATCGGTAACGTTCAAACCCACATGATCGAGCAACATATTGATCAGCTAGCCTGAGCCTGGCGTTTATAGGCCCATACCATCAACACGATACCGGCAATAATCATCGGCAGCGACAACACCTGACCCATGGTCACCCAGCCAAAGGCGAGATAACCAATATGGGCATCGGGTTGGCGGGCGAATTCGACGATAAACCGAAACAGGCCGTAGCAGATTAAAAACAAACCTGAAACCGCCAGGGTCGGCCGTGGTTTAGCAGAGTAGAACCACAAAATCAAAAACAGGGCCAGACCTTCCAAGGTTGCCTGATAGAGTTGCGATGGATGACGTGGCAGTTCACCGGCATGAGGAAACACCATACCCCAGGGCACATCCGTGACCTTACCCCAGAGTTCGCCGTTGATGAAGTTACCCATACGGCCAGCGCCCAGACCAATCGGCACCAGCGGGGCGAGAAAATCGGTGACCACAAAAAAGCCCAGTTTAAGTTTGCGGCTGTAGAGCCACATTGCCACCAGCACACCGATAAGGCCGCCGTGAAAAGCCATGCCGCCTTCCCAGACCTTAAATACATTCAGCGGATGTTCCAGGTAGTTGGCCAGGTCATAAAACAGCATATAACCCAAGCGCCCACCCAGCACCGCCCCCAGGGCACCATAAAAGATTAGATCGGATATCTGTTCCGGCTTAAACGGTGAGTGTGGTTGCTTGGCGCGCATGTGACCCAACCACCAGGCGGCGGCAAATCCCACCAGGTACATAATGCCGTACCAGTGGATTTTCACGGGGCCGAGATCGAGTGCAACTGGATTAATGTCGGGGAATGTCAACATGGGCGCTAGTATATCAACTGCTGTGTCAATAAGAGTTAACTGGGTGTGACTCGACAGAAAAAAGCCTTCAAATAGTCAGTTTCCGGAATAGCGGGATGCACCGGATGATCCGGCCCTTGATGGCCTCGTTCCAGTAGCACCAGATTTCGGTCCAGATGGCGACTGGTCTTGAGCAGTATCTCTTGCAAGCGGTTGCGTTCCAGATGATACGAGCACGAGGCTGATACTAACACCCCATCACGACTTAGCAACTGCATAGCCAACTGGTTTATACGTCGATAGGCCTCCAGGCCTTGCTTCACATCTTTGCGCCGTTTGATGAAAGCAGGCGGATCGAGCAGGATCACGTCAAAACGTTGTTTATCTTCGCGCAGTGCCTTGAGCGCCTCAAAAGCATCGCCCTCTATCGTGGTGACTTTATCGGCCACGTTATTCAGGGCGGCATTGGCGTCGAGCTGATCCAGCGCGGTGGCAGAGGCATCAATACAAAACACTTCTTTGGCGCCATTTACCGCGGCTGGAATGCCCCAGGCCCCCATATAACTGAACACGTCCAGCACACGCAGATCCTTCACATAATGACTGGCGCGTTCACGATTAAGGCGATGGTCATAAAACCAGCCCGTCTTTTGTCCACTCAAGGCCGGTGCCTGAAAACGGCAGCCATTTTCAACAATCTGGATGTGTTCAGGGGCTTCGCCCAAAGCCGTTTCAACATAACTGGGCAGACCCTCCAGGTCACGCACAGAGATGTCATTGCGCAAAATGATTGTCTTGGGCCGAATTACTTTGTCCAGCGCGGCGATGATTTGTTCTTTATATCCCTCCATGCCAGCCGTGGTGATCTGCACACTCAAGACATCACCAAAGCGATCCACCACCAGGCCGGGAAGGTAATCGCTCTCACCAAACACGAGGCGGTAAAAGGGATCCGGAAAAAGCCGCTCTCTCAGACTCAATGCCACTTTAAAGCGATGCGTTAGTAGCGACTGATCCAGCTGATAATTAAGATCACGGCTAACCAGTCTGGCACTGATTAAAGAATGCGGATTGATGTAGCCATTGCCAATAAACTTACCTTTGTAATCAGAGACTTGAACTAGATCGCCAGGGGCAAACTGGTCCAGCGGTGTAAGCTTGGTATCCACCTCGTTACTGAACACCCATAGGTGGCCGGCGCGCAGGCGGCGCTCCTCATTTTTACGCAGTCTTAATTCTGTGACGGTGCTCATTGATCTATTTGGCCTTGATATGGTGCGCGGCATTATAGCTCATTCATTTACGTCTAAATCTTGGATTAAGGCCTAGGAAAGATAAAGAATTTAGCTAAATCCCTCACCCTTGACCCTCTCCCGTACACGGGAGAGGGGGACAAGGTGTCGCTGCACGACTGCTCATTAGTCGATTTTGGCTTTATTTTGGTGCCCGAAAGCAGGATAATATCCGGATATAAAAAAAATAGAATACCCCAGTTTCTCACTCATATATAAGGAATAGGACTATGCATAACGGAGTTTCTGTAACTCAGTTCATTATCGAAGAACAACGCCGCCTGCCAAATGCTACTGGCGATTTTACTTCACTTCTGAACGATGTCGTCAGCGCCTGTAAGGTGATTTCTAATGCAGTAAACAAAGGCGCCCTTATTGGTGTATTGGGTACGGCTGATACTGAAAACGTTCAAGGCGAAACCCAGAAGAAACTGGATATCATCACTAACGAAGTGTTTATCAAGTCTAATGAATGGGCCGGTCACTTGGCTGCCATGGCCTCTGAAGAAGAAGATGATATCTATCCGATTCCTGCCCAGTATCCACGTGGTAAATACCTGATGTGTTTCGATCCATTGGATGGATCTTCCAACATCGATGTCAATATCTCTGTTGGTACCATCTTCTCAATCCTGAAATGTCCTGAAGGTGTTACCGACCCAACCAAGGAAGATTTCCTCCAGCCTGGCACGGAGCAGGTTTGTGCCGGATATGCTCTGTATGGTCCATCTACCATGTTGGTGCTGACCACGGGTAACGGTGTTAATGGGTTTACTCTGGATCGCGACATCGGTGAATTTATCCTCAGTCATCCAAATATGACTATCCCGGCCGATACCCGCGAATTTGCCATCAATGCCTCAAACATGCGCTTCTGGGAAGCACCTGTGAAACGCTATGTAGACGAGTGTATGGCGGGTGTAGAGGGTCCACGCGGTGATAATTTCAACATGCGTTGGGTTGCCTCAATGGTGGCCGAAGTACATCGCATCCTGACTCGCGGTGGCATCTTCTTGTATCCAAAAGATACCAAAGATCCAAGCAAGGCCGGCAAACTGCGTTTAATGTATGAAGCAAACCCAATGTCCATGATTGTCGAACAGGCGGGCGGCGCCTCAAGCACTGGCCGCGAACGCATCATGGAACTTAAACCGGAAGACATTCATCAACGTGTGCCTGTTATTCTGGGTTCAAAAAATGAAGTTGAGGTCGTTGCTTCTTATCATAAAGATTAAACGGACTCTAAAGCACCTTATAAAACCCCCGGCATGCCTAAGGTATGCCGGGGGTTTTTGTTTACTATTGCCAAAATCTTGCGATTTTTTCATATATACAATATGTATATTGAGTGAATTAGTGACAACCGTGTTACAAAATACTGACCATAAAAGTTTGAAGTAAAAAATTGTAATTTGTCCAATTGGAGATTATTTAGACGGATTTTAATTCAATACATAAGCCCTTATGTACTCAATTGATGTAGTCGCTATTGAAAAATAATTAGTTCTGATATTTTTATCTGCGCCCATAAGCTAAAAAAGCAAGAAGCCAAATGAGGGTTTTTCTGCTATAAAAACCGGGAAGCACTGTACTGTGTCTAAACCAAGGGGGTGGTTTGCACTAATAATTTAACAGTATTACACCGAAACAAGGATGGTGCGGTGAATTTAATCAACGTAGATATTTATTCAGTGTGTGGCCATTCAAGCCGCCAATCAATAGCCTGGTTGTCTGTCGTAAAGGATAGATTCTTACTTTTTGCTTTAATTCGTTCACTCAATTAGTAATTGTCCATGTGAGTAATTGATTAATTTACTTGGCGTTTACTTATGATCATTTTAATTGTGGTTAATAAATTACTAGCGTGTACGATACAACTCAATGGGTGGGATTCTAACTATGAGTGATTCTATGGGTTCTATGACACAGGCAGTCGAGATGTATGCGCCAGAACCTTTACCGGTGCAAATATTTACCTATGCAGACTTGATTGTCAGTTACCTGGTTCAAATCGATGTGGAATATATTTTTGGTGTTCCTGGTGGCGCGATTGAGCCCCTTTACAATGCCTTGGCGCGTCAACTGCGTCAGCCCGTCGCCATGTCAACTCGGTGTTTAGCGGTTAATAGTTTGGCACCGATGCGGCGGCGTGATGGAAAGGCACATATCAAGCCAATCATATCCCGTCATGAATCCGGAGCGGCCTTCATGGCCGACGGTTATGCCCGAGAAACAGGCCGTCTCGGCGTGTGTTGTGCTACCACAGGTCCTGGTGCGACCAATCTAATTACTGGTGTCGCCTCAGCGTATGCTGACCGGGTTCCCATGTTGGTGATTACACCGCAAACCAAGCTCCCTGATTTTGGTAAACAAGGTTTGCAGGAATCTTCCATGGATGCGATTGATATCGTCGGCATGTTTGAACATTGCACCAAATACAACAGCCTCGTATCACACCCGAATCAACTTGAAGGTAAGCTCTATACCGCCTTATTGAATGCTTTCCGTCGACCACGTGGTCCTGTTCATCTCAGTATTCCAATGGATATTCTTAATGCGACCCCATCTGCAGATGCAACAGGTTATCAGGTGGCGCATCTATTTCGCCAGCCACGCTCGATGGATGATGATGCCTATCAAACACTGGCAGAAGCCATTGGAAAAACCAAAAAGAATGTCCTGTTTCTAGGTGGTGGATGCCGACACGCCATCGATATCATCATGGCATATGCCGAAATGACAAATACCCCTATCGTCACCACACCATCAGGTAAAAGCTGGGTGAATGCCTATCACCCACTTAATCGAGGTGTGTTTGGCTTTGCCAGCCATCAAACTGCCCATGAAACGCTCTCTGATGAGAATGTTGATTTAATACTTGCGGTTGGCACTTCTATGGGCGAACTGTCAACTAGCGGCTGGAACAAGCAACTGATGAATAACAAGCTGGTTCATATATCAGCATCACCAGAAGATTTTGCCCGCTCGCCAATGGCCTGCTTACACTTATCAGGTGACATAAGAAGTATCTTTGCCTGCTTACATAAAGACTACATTCTGAAATCTACAAAGCTACATGCGAATTTATCAGAGAAGGCAGATATAAAACCTGTTACTGATACAAGTCAGTATCTACCACATCAACTAAGTGTAAATGATCCTGGCAGTACAACAAATGAATCTACGCCCATAAAACCTCAACGCTTGATGAGAGCGCTGGCTCAACGTTTTCCGGATAACACTCGTTATGTGGTGGATGCCGGCAATGCCTGGGCCTGGGTTACACATTATCTGTTTCTCGAAAGTGTTGGCATGCAACGTATAGGTTTTGGTTTTGGTGCCATGTCCTGGGCGATTGGTGCAGCGATTGGGACATCGCTGGGTGGGCGTAAAAATCCGGTTGTTTGTATCACTGGTGATGGTAGCTTTTTAATGAGTGGTCAGGAATTGACTGTTGCCGTCGCTGAACAGCTACCTGTAATTTTTGTTGTGCTCAATGATCACGCTTTAGGCATGGTTAAGCATGGCCAACGCCTTGCTGGTGCCGAAGCAATGGGTTTTGAATTACCCCCTGTCGATTTTGCCCACGTGGTAAGAGGCATGGGGGCACAGGCATATACGATTCGTTCACCGCATGACTTCGATCAGTTGGACATCAATAAAATTTGTCAGGCAAAAGGCCCGACCTTGTTGGATGTTTATATTGACCCGGAATCAGTGCCACCTATCGGCGCGCGTGTGGATACACTTAATCAATAATAAAAATACTGATGGGTAGTAAAAATGTTTATAAATTCAGGGCTTATGTTATCCTGAGCTAACATTTGAAGGGAGTCATTGATGTTGCAGATGGAGTAATCGATGCTTAACAAGAATAGAATAGCAATTTCAGTTGCTACCGCGCTGAACTTTTCTATCGCTCAAGCTGATCCTTTAATGGATTCTGCGGATGAAGATTTTCTGCTGTTGTATGAAGATGAAGAGATCGTAAATATCGCGACCGGGACTAGCAAGCCAATACACTTGGCGCCCTCAGTTGCATCTGTTATTACTGCTGCAGATATAAAAGCCAGTGGTGCTCGTACACTGGATGAAGCGTTGGAGAGTGTTCCTGGTCTACATGTCTCAAAATCCTTTAATCGTAATAACAGTCTAATTTCTATCCGTGGTATTCATACCGGTGAAAATGCTCAAGTCTTAATTCTGATAAACGGATTGCCGATTAAAAGTGTTGTAAATGGATATCGATCACCATTATTCCGCATGCCGGTCGCCAATATTGCACGTGTTGAGGTTATGCGTGGTCCGGGTTCGGCGGTCTTTGGTGCAGATGCTTTTGCGGGAGTCATAAACATCATCACTAAAGAGGGAGGTGATATTGATGGTGTTGAGGTTGGTGGCCGTGTTGGCTCATTCGATACCACAGACATCTGGGGCCAATATGGTGGAGACCTGGGTAGCTGGGATATTGCACTAAGCGTTGAATACACAGGCACAGATGGTGATAGAAACCGCATTGTAAATTCTGACTTACAAACTACATTTGATGCCGATGCCATGTTTGGAACAAATGCATCATTAACTCCAGGTCCACTCGAATCGGGTTACAAACAGTTGAATACATCTATTACTGTTAGTAAAGAGCATTGGAGATTGTGGTTTAATAGTTGGAATCTCAGAGATGCGGGGGTGGGGCCAGGTGCAGCCCAAGCGATCGACCCTTTTGGAAAACAGGAGGTTGACCACTATAGTCTTGTTTTGGACTATTCAAAACAAGACATAGGTAAGGGCTGGGGTTTAGATTCCCGGCTTTCATATCGAGAGTTGGATGAGCAAGCAACTTTCAGGCTTTTTCCGCCAGGTGCCCTTTTACCGATAGGGGGCGATGGTAATCTTTTAACGCCCCCGGGTTGTCCTTCTCCTACACCGCACCCAATTTTAGGCGATGTCTGTCCTGTTGAGTTTACCGATGGCATGCATGGAAATCCTGGTGTTTTACAAGAGGAATGGCGCTTTGAAGTAGCCACAACCTATACAGGATTTGATGTCCATCGTATTCGACTTGCTTTGGGGTTTGACAGAGACGATTTAGAAGCCCGTGCTACTCAGAATTATGGCCCCGGCGTGATTGATGGTTCAGTGAGCCCTATTGATGGCACGTTGACAGATGTGACGGGTACAGAAAATATCTTTTTACCGGATGAGACGCGTGAACTTTATTACTTATCAATTCAGGATGAATGGAGTTTGGGACGGGATTGGGAGCTGACAGCGGGGATTCGTTATGATAATTACTCTGATTTCGGCAGTACCACCAATCCACGATTAGCCTTGGTCTGGGCAACGCGTTACAACCTGACAAGCAAATTGCTCTACGGTCGAGGATTCCGTGCTCCAAGTTTCGGTGAGCTTTATTTTCAGAATAACCCATCGCTAACAGGAAATAGCTCATTGAAGCCTGAAACAATTGATATGGTCGAATTGGCGTTCGATTATCGCCCCAGCTTCGATTGGCATTTAATACTTAATCTCTATACATATCAGATTGATGATCTAATTGAATACGTTAATGGCTTAGCGCAAAATGCACGAAAACAAAATGGCGAGGGGCTTGAATTTGAAGCAACATGGCAAGCAAGTGATGCTTTAGAGTTGTCAGGTAATTATGCGCTACAGTATTCCGAAGATGCTGAAACGGGTGTTGTGATACCCAACGCGCCAAGGCGGCAGCTATTTTTGGCTGCCAATTGGAATTTTGCTCAGGCATGGCTGCTCTATGGTCAGTTCAATTGGATTGCAGACCGAGCCCGCGCCGATTCGGATCCCCGTCCGGCCATTGATGACTACTCAACAGTGGATATGGCTTTGCGTTATCACGCTCGAAGTCAGAAATGGGAAGTAGCCGCTAGGGTGAATAATCTGTTTGATGAGGATGCGCGTGAACCAAGTAATGGCGCAATTCCAGATGACTATCCTCTCGAAGGGCGTAGCGTATTTCTTGAGGCTATTGCCCACATCCGCTAATTGAAAAAGTAAATCTTTAACTAGCGCAATTAGCTCCACTCGCAAACCTGCAAGCATTGCCATATGTAAAATATAAACAATAGGCCCGTCTTTACTAAACGGAGCTTAGAGGGTTTGTGAACACTCGCTAGTGGCATGACAACAACGCTTCTAGAGCCTACTTATCCCCAGCTTTTCTATGCTAATCTCAGCCGGTGTGGGTATAGTATTATCTTGTGGGAAGGGTCATGAATCACTATTACATATGAATTAATTATGAAATCATCCAAACCCTCAGCCCAGGTGCGTAAACGAAGTGATGTTTTTGTAAAGCGGCCCGCAACACGAATATGGCAAGAGGTGCCATCAGCGGACAATCCTTACATCGCAGCGCAAAGTCTTTGCCACGGCTATGACATGATTGAGCTGATGCAGAAGCGGAGTTTTGTTGACGTCCTGTATTTATTGTTTCGAGGTGAACTGCCAAGTGTAGACGAAGCAAAATTGTTAGAGACATTAATGATAGGGTTTATTAATCCAGGTCCACGGCATCCGGCAACGCGTGCGGCTATGAATGCCGGAGTTGGCAAAACGGACCCCGCTTTGATTTTGCCTATCGCATTAACAACATTAAGTGGTACGTATAATGCTGCTGGCACATTGGAAGCATCCATGCGTTTCTTGCGCAAACAACAGCGACAAAATGCGGCTGAAGTCGCGGCACGCCTGGTTGAAGAAAATGAACGCCCCGAACAGGGTGATTGGCATATTGCCCCTGGATTTGGAAGTTACTATAACGGTATTGATTTGCTTAGTGCGGAAATAGCTAAACACTTGAGAGGATTGCCTGCCGCGGGCTCTGTGTTGCATTGGGGGCAGCAATTTACTCAAGCGTTGAATAAAGAGGGAATGGGTTGGTTAGCGACAGGTGTGGTTGCAGCGGTGTTAACAAACCTGGGTTTTCAGCCCCGTGCTGCAGCTGGAATTTATCAAATCATGAGCGCCCCAGGATTATTGGCGCATGGCAGTGAATTATCCAATAAACCGATCACCGCCATGCCATTCATTGATGACGAGGACTACTTCATTGAAAATGATTAATGACACAAGTTTTTGGGATCAACACCGTGGAAAAATAGTCAGCAAAAAAGGCGGTTGGAAGATTGGTCAAGGTGTGCTCAGTCATGGCTATTCCATGATGGATGATTTTGTTGGTAAAACGTCTTACATGCAGGTGGTATTTCTTAATGCGACGGGTCGTCTGCCTGAGCGACGCTTGGCTGACTGGATGGATGCAATTTTTATTTGCTTGAGTTGGCCTGATCCACGTATTTGGTGCAACCAGGTTGGGGCCTTGGGAGGAACAACACAAACCACTGTCATTGCCGCGACCTGTGCTGGTATATTAGCAACGGATGCTCGTTCATATGGCGTGAGGCCCTTGCTTGAAGGGCTTAGATTTATTCAGCAGGCATTATCTGATTACCATAGCGGTAAATCAGTCGAAGAAATTGTGATGGCAGCAAACCGTGTTCGCAAAGGTACACCTGAAATCATGGGGTATGCGCGACCTATCGCAAAAGGTGATGAACGTATACCCGCCATGGAGCGAGTAACTGAGAGTTTAGGTTTCGAAATAGGTGATCATTTATCTCTCGCTTATTCCATTGAACAGTATCTCTCGAATACTTATGATGAAACGATGAACATAAATGGATATATGTCTGGTTTTTTATCTGACCAGGGTATTACTCCAGAGGAGTGTTACCGTATTTTTTCAGTTCTCGTAGCAAGCGGAGTTACCGCCTGTTACGTTGATACTCGAGACACCGCCCCCAATTCTTTTTTACCGATGCAATGCGAAGATATAGATTACCAAGGTAACCCATATCGGCCAGTGTCAGACTAATTGAAAAATTAGTTTCTATTTGATAAATCTATGGGCCGCGTGTTATTAAGGTTTACGCCCAGTCACAATACTCCAGTAACCATATGTTGGTTTAACTTCCACCTCAATAAAGCCAGCCGTAGTTAACATTTCTGTTAACTCTTTACCTGAATACTGGCGACCCTGTGTCCAAAGAAGCATACCTATGCTGGATGCAGCAGTGACAAACGGCCCTGATTTATCATCGTTATAAAGCATTTCATGGATAATAATTTTTCCACCGGGCTCGAGTGAGTCAAAGCTCTTTTGAGTTAAGAATTGGCATTTATCCTCAGGCCAGTCGTGATAGATCTGTGAGTAGAAATGGACATCAGCAGAAGGGAAGGGCGTCTCCCATAAATCTCCGGATTCAGCATTAAAACGGTCAGATACGCCACTTTCAAGAGCAATATCTTTTGCAACTTCACAAACAGGTGCCAGATCAAAAACAATGCCCTTGAGGTTTGACCATGCATTGAGAGCGCTAATGGCATGAGCTCCGGAGCCTCCACCGATATCTAAAAAACATGTGCTGTCGGAAAGATCGAGGTGTTTAGGCCAATGCATTGCCGGACCAACACTCGCGCTGTGCATTGCTCGTGTGAAAACGCGTGCTCGTTCTTCCATTTCTGCATGTGATTCGAAAATATCTTGCCCTTCATAGGCTTGAGCTTTACCGGTCTTTAATGCGTTATGCAGGCTATCAATTGAGATCGAACTGTTGTTAGCGATAACAAGATCTAAAAAACACCCTAAGTAAGTAGGGCTGGAATTTAGTAAATAATTTTTTGCGGTGTTTGTTAGTAAATATTGATTTGAATTATTGGTAATCAAACCTAATGACACATTCACATCCAGCATCGCATGAGTTGCACGTTTCTCCGTACCAAGCGCATTACAAATTTCATCAGTTGTTTTACTACCCTTATTCAAGAGTGAGAATAGGCCAAGTTTGTGGGCAACAAACACAGCTGGTAATCCAATTAGGCCACAGATAATATTCCACAGCGCCTTATCTTCTTCTAAATTAGAAGATGCGAGATTGTCAAAGTCCAAAATATGTTCTCCTAATTAAATCTTCACGGGTTAAGTATAAATTATCAAAGATAAATATTTATCATCTATTTTGGCAAGAATTATGTGTGAATTTATTTAGATAAATGAAATGCTGAGGCTGAAAAATTAATCAATTATTGCATATAAATTCCATTTATATTAGTGTGGGGTATATTAGGGATTAATGATCAGCCGTGGAGAAAGCAATGGCGGCAAAAAGAATTCGTGACACCACTAGCCATTATTTTATTCAGCATACCTACGCAGATTTAATCGTCGATTATCTTTATCATCTAGGCGTCAGACGTGTCTTTGGTGTGCCGGGGGGCGCAATTGAACCTTTGTTTGATGCCTTGGCCAGGCACATTCGTCGCTATCCAGACGGGATTAAATTAACTGTTGCCAGGCATGAAACTGGCGCTGCTTTCATGGCCACAGGTTATGCGCGGGAAACAGGCAATCTGGGTGTTTGCTGTTCGACAACCGGACCAGGTGCAACTAACTTAGTGACGGGGATTGCCACTGCGTTTGCTGAACGCGATCCAATTCTTGTTATTACACCGCAAACAGCACTGCGTGACTTTGGTCGTTTAGCACTGCAAGACTCTTCTGATGCGGGTATTGATATTGTCGGGATGTTGACCCATTGCACTCGCTTTAATTCCATGGTGTCACACCGTGATCAACTAGAAGGAAAGCTTCTAAAAGCGATAGCGGCAGCTTTTTCTAAGCCACAAGGCCCAGCTCATCTCAGTATACCGATGGATATTCTGAAAGACGAATCAGCACCTCGCCGTCCTAGCTATGATATTCAAGAGCTCATGCGGCCTTCAACGTTTATTGATGCCCTGAGCTATTCAAAGTTATTAAACATCGTTGGAAATTCTAAAAAAATGGTACTGCTGGTTGGTGGTGGCTGTAGAGATGGTGCGATAGAAGAAGTCATCAAGATTGCAGAAATGACAAATTCAACCATTGTTTCAACGCCATCAGGTAAGACGTGGGTGAATGCTTTCCATCACTTGTACAGAGGTGTTTTTGGGTTCGCAGGCCATATTACTGCACGTGAGGTTTTATTGGACCCTGACGTTGATCTGTTGATTGCTATCGGTAGCAATTTGGATGAGTTTGATACATCTGCCTGGGATAAGCTGGCCATTCTAAACAACAAGCTTGTTCATATTGATTCTACGTTTGATAATTTCGCCCAATCACCCATGGCTAGGTTGCATGTTTTTGGTGATCCCAAGGAAATTTTTCACAAATTAAATTCAGATATTCTTGCATCTGCAAAAACAGAAAAGTATGTAAACAAGTTACCACCATTTACAGTTCAAACTGATAGCGAATTGGGTTTTACTTTAAACACAGTATTCCAGAGTGATGTTGATGAAGAAAATGCGAGTGAGAGTTTTGCAACTAAACTTGTTCAGCAGACTTCAATAAAGCCGCAATGGTTAATGCAGCAATTACCAAACGCTTTTCCGCAAGATACTCGTTATGTTATCGATGCAGGAAATGCATGGGCCTGGACAATACATTATCTAAATCTTAGAACGAGTGGAAATTTGCGCATTGGCCTTGGCTTTGGTTCCATGGCCTGGGCAATCGGAAATGCTATAGGCGTTGCCACAGCAGCCCCTGAAAAACCGGTTGTAATTATTACGGGTGATGGTGCGATGTTAATGAGCGGTCAGGAAATCACTGTTGCAGTGCAAGAGGGATTTCCAGTCTTATTTATCGTTTTAAATGACCAGGCTTTGGGTATGGTAAAGCATGGTCAACGTCTGGGTGGTGGTGAATCAATTGGGTATAAATTACCACCTGTTGATTTCTCAGCGATGGCGCGCGCCATGGGGGCGGATGGTTATACAGTACGAAGCCATACGGATTTTGAGCAGCTCGATTTTGCTAAAATATTAGCCAGACCTGGCCCCAGTCTTTTAGATGTTTACATCGATTCTGAAGAGATACCGCCAATGGGGATTCGGATGCGTGTTTTGGATCGGCGTCAATCAGGTCGTCCTGGCAGGCAGGAAAGGCGGATGCCTGATCGAGCAGATTTCACGTCATAGCGAAATAGTTGTTAATAATTGATATAGCATTAAGTGCAAGCGAGTTCATCAATGGATATAGGTTTGCTTATGGCATATCCTTGAGCAAAGTCGACACCAAGTTTACACAGTTCATCGATGATATCTTCTGTTTCGACAAATTCAGCAATCGTTTTTAAGCCAAACACATGACCAATCTCATTTATTGATTTAACCATGGCTTTGTCGATGGGATCATCCATTATGTCTTTGACAAACATACCGTCTATTTTTAAGTAATCAACGGGTAACGCTTTTAGGTACGCATAAGAAGACATGCCACTACCAAAGTCATCCAGGGCAAAACTACAGCCGACCTCTTTCATGGTATTGATGAAGTCTGCTGCATCCTGAAGATTGCTGATAGCGGCTGTTTCTGTAATTTCAAAACAAATTTTCTTAGCAGGTATTTTTCTTTTCAGAATTTCACCCTTAACGAAATCGGGAAATTTTTCATCACGAAATGAAAGCCCCGATAGATTGATCGAAACCATATTGATTTGCTTCAGACATCTTTGATGATTTGATAACCATTCCATTAATGTACTTACCACCCAGCGATCGATTTTTGATGCCACACCATAACGTTCTGCAGCGGGTAAGAAAAAGCCGGGGGTAATCCAGTTGTTGGCGTCATCTTTCATGCGTATCAAAATCTCAATATGTTTATTATTCTCATCGCTCTCCTTTAATGGCAATATCCCCTGATAAAACAGCGAGAAGCCTTTATTTTCCAGGGCGTAATTAATTTTGGAGACAACATGCATCTCGCCACTGCGCCGTACCAGCTCCTGATCATCTATATGATAAAGATGAACACGGTTGCGGCCTTTCTCCTTGGCGACATAACAAGCATTGTCAGCCATACGCAAGGCATCATTGGCACTGGTAATATCAGATGTAAGTGGTACAACGCCAATGCTGGCGCCAACGACAAATGTTTTGTCATCATAAACAAAGTGGTATTCTTGTATCTCTTTACAAACTGATTCTGCAATCTTGGTGGCCTGATTTATTAGGCAGTCAGACAGCATCAATACAAACTCATCACCGCCAAAACGAGCGAGCACGTCCCTGTCTTTACGAATTTTATTTAAAATAATGGAAGATATTTTTTGTAATAACTGATCACCTGCAATGTGACCGCAAGTGTCGTTCACTATTTTAAATTGGTCGAGATCGATATAACAGAGTGCGTGTGTATTATCACTTTCCTTTATTTTTTCAAGCAAGGCTTCTAGGCGGGCTTCAAACGTTGCTCGATTTGTCAGACCAGTCAGGGCATCGTGTTTTGCCTGATAGTCAAGTTGTCTTGCCAGCGCATGTTCCTCGGTTATATCGCGAAACACCATGACCGTTCCAATAATATCGTTATAGCGATTTTTTATGGGTGATGTCACATGGTCAAGAATTAGTTTGGCCCCTTCACGGTTTAAAAAGTAAAGGTTAGGTGAGCCATACAGTGTGATTTGGTTGCTGAGGCAAACTTCAACGGGAATGTCCGCAGACTGTTCATTATTATCGAAGCAATGCAGTATATTTCTGAAAGCTTGATCACGAGCTTCGTCAAAACTCCATCCTGTTACTTGTTCTGCAACAGGGTTCATATACTCTATTTCACCTGCTGCATTGGTACGGATTACGCCATCTGCAATTGATTGTAGAGTAATCTGGGCCAGCTCTTTCTCGTGGAATAGTGCTTCCTCATGTTGTGCGAATTCCTGGCTACTAATGAGAAAGTCTTCTCTCTGCACGGCTATTTCACATACTTGGCGTAATTGGTCGGCGCGAAATGGTTTTGATATATAATCTACTGCGCCGTCCAGTATAAGTTCAGCAGCACGTTCCGGCGTGGATTGTGCCGTCATCATGACAACGGATTGTGTAGGTGCCTGCTTTACGATCTCTTTTAGTACATCATTACCTGACATTTCTGGCAGCATGACATCGAGTAGGACCAGGTCATGTCGTTTTTCTTGCCAGATTTCAAGACCCTGTTTACCGGTCATTGCCACATCGATCTCAAATCGACTGGAGAGAACTCGCTTTACCAGTTCAACGGTATCCATGTAATCCTCTACCACTAACAATCGTGATTTAGGAATCCCGGGATGTTCCTGACGGAATAGATCAGTAATGACAGAGGGCAGGGTATGGAATTTTTCGAATGGGATAAAACGGTTAACCTGAAAGGCCTTTGATGTCGCTTGTGCAATGCGTTCGCTGTAACCATCAGAAAGCATGATGATCGGAACACCTTGCTTTACGGCCAAGGCCCCGGAACGAATAACCCTGGCAAATCGCCAACCGTCGACGGGCTGCAACTCAGCGGCGCTGACGATGGCATCTACTTGTTGGTCAGTAAGCAGGTTAATGGCGGCATGGCTGCTATTCGCGAAGATCAGGTTGGTAAAGCCTGAATCCTCTAGAACTTTCTGAATCGCGCTGCTTTGCGTTTCATCCAGCGTAACAATCAATATGCGTTGATTAGTTACCAAAACTTAGTCCTCCGTCCTATACAGCATCGACCCAGTAGGCATATCTATTAAGGTTGCGATATACGCGATATCTAGATCGGCGTAAGTTCTATTTTCTTTAGTCGTAAGGAATAGATGCATCGAACATAGACCCTTGATTTAACGTGCTTTTCACGCTAATGGAGCCACCCATTAACTGACAAAATTGATGCGTAATAGCTAATCCTAGCCCAGTTCCTTGGTAACGGCGAGTATGGCCTGCATCAATCTGGTAAAAAGGCTCAAAAATATGGTCGGCCTGATCCTTGTTCATGCCGATGCCATTATCCTCGACTTGCAAGTTGAGTACCTCATCAGTTTGAGTAATGGTGAACTGGATAGTGCCGTTATGGGTAAACTTGGCGGCGTTGCTGAGTAGATTGAGCATTACCTGGCGTAGTTTATCAGCATCAACATTGATTACTGGGCTAACCAGCTGCATAGAATGCTCAAATTGATTTTGGTTCGGTGTCATCAAAGGCTTGATTGTTTCAATCACCCCACTGACAAGCTGCTCAATATTAGTCTCTCGTTTGGAAACTTCAATGCGGCCAGCCTCAATCTTTGACATATCAAGAACTGAATTGATCATATGCAGCAGGTTTTCGGCATTCTGAACGATGGTATTGATGTCGTGGCGAATATCGTCTTGCTCAGGCGGCAAGGTCTCCAGAACCAGGTCACTATACCCAAGTATAGACTGTAATGGTGTGCGTAGTTCATGACTAACATTGGAGAGAAAGTTAGATTTATTTCGATTTGCCTGAATCGCCATATCCCTTGCATAGACTAGATCACGGGTTCGTTCACCAACTTCGTATTCAAGTATTTCATTATGACGTGTCAACTGATATTGATGTTGTGCCAGCGCTTCGATCATTTTGTTATAAGCGCGGGCGATGTCCATGACTTCACGTGGACCTTCAAGACTAGCATAGGCATTTGTGTCACCTTCTTCAGCACGTCCCATTACTACGGAGAGCTTATCCAGTGGAGTGATCAGGCGGTTGAAGAAAAGGTGAATGATGGCGAGTAGTAACAACGCAAATAGTAATCCAATCCCAAGATTATTGGTAAGGGCAGCTGTGAAGACCTGACCAATCTTTTCTTTGCTCTTCTTAACCAAAACGTAGCCAAGTAGCTCTTGTTGTTGTTCGGTTTCAAATAGCAAAGGTTGTTCGTCAGCAGTGATTTGATCGAGAATATAAACAGGTGCAGCAAATACCCAGTGTTCCAATGTTTCCTCTAGCAGTGCAACTTTGTTAGTAATTTTCGATATATCGTATTGCTCGATTGTTTCACCTTTGCTTAACAGTGCATTACCAGCGGTGGTTAAGATAGCCACATGTTCTATCGAGGGAAACCCCATGGCTGCGATGGCGGCATCATCGGCATTTTCCGGGCTATCGTAAATTAGCGCCAGGACAGATTGAGTGGCAAGTGATTCGGTAACCTGAAGGCCATTTTCAAACAACTGGTCTTCAATATGCACCTTGGTAACCCAGGCAGACGATAGCGCACCCACTAGACCCAACGCCAGTATGCCAATCGAAAAGATCGTGGTCAGCTGAACACGAAAACTTTTTGATCGGATATGTGTTTGTTGGTCTATCACTTTTCTCTTCTTCACTATCTAGATGGATAAATAATGTCGAATGATTCACGTTCTGCATTTGAATAACGTAAACCCAGATGTGATGCGGTGCGTTCATTTACTGCTATTTTGAGGCTGGATAAAGGTATAACTAATGGTTGTGTCGAAGAGATTTGTTGCAAACTCAGATCAGCCAGTTTATAGCCCATCTCGCGATGATCAGGAAATAATGCAAACAATGCTCCTCGTTTGGTGTGTAAAGGATTGTTGGAAAAAATCACAATATTTCTTTTCCAGGCAGCTTCCAGTGCCAGAGGTAAAACTGTTTGGCTAGGTAGAACCCTGTCGAGTAACAGCCAAATAGCGTCTGTCGATCCATTGGCCTCATCCAGAATCTTGCGGAATGATTGTGCTGCTTGTCGAATATCCTTTGCTGCGATTGCCACTAATTCGATATTTGCCTTTTTTGCCTCTTCCTGTGCCAGACGAATCAGCCAACCACTATTTGCTTCGCTATAAACAGTGAAGACACGTTTAACGGATGGCGCAACGGTTTGTAAGTGATTAAAAAATTGTTGTGGAGAACCTGCCAGACTGATACCACTATGACTGCCGGGGTTGATGATCATGCCGCCATGGATCACGGGTAGTTGTTTACCAAACGATTGGCCAATGTCGTAGCTTGATTGCCCGAGCGCGATAATTGCGTCTATCTTCTGTTCGTTGATTAGTTGCTGTATATCGTTTGCGCTGCTTGATTGTGTCAGCGTATAGGTATGAGGAGTGATATCTTTGTGTGAATCTATCCCGTCTACTATCTCGGCAAACACCCGATCATAGGCGGCATTAAGCTTGGGAAATAAAATCAGAAGATTGGCGGTTTTCTCGGCGGCTTGAATCGGCGAGATAAAACTCAATAGTAATATCAGCAGTATGCCAATAAACCGAATCATGCGTCCTTGTATGACTAGTTGTTTGCCTGAGTGCAGTCCCATGATTCTAGTCATATTTCAATGGGATGTCTGCTCAAGTCAAAAATAAAGATCGTGTTTTTTCATGACTACATCACATGGTTACGCCTGCGAGACGCAGCGACTGTTTTACCGTATTGGTGGCATCCATGATCATGCGAATTGCCACTGGGTATTCACCTTGCATTGCCTTGTCGCGAGATTGCTCCGACATCCATTTGGCTTTTTCACCCAATTTAAGCATGGTCTCAACTGCCATTTCACTTGGTTTTTTTACCTCAATTGCAACGACAATTAATTCTTCATAGCCCTGATAGCGGCGCAATTCGTAAAAATATTCCTTTTCCGGTGTGCTGATATCAAGTTCTATTACCAGCTGCTTATCATTTAGCATGCCTTGCAACGAGCTGGTGACTATTGTTTGGGCCTCGGTTAACTGTGCGATGGCCTTATCATAACTACCCGCTGCCGCGTTTTTATCGGCTTGTGATAGCAGTTTGTTGACCTGTGTCTGATTATAGTTCTTGGCACTGTTTTCTTCGGCGGCAAAACGCTCTTTATTGTCTTTTTGGGCGTAGGTAAACTTTTCCAGGCCGCGGCGTAAATCCTGATAACGATTCTTACTGCGTTCCAGTTCTTCCGGGTCTTCAGGCAGATCACGCACCGCGGACATGAATGTTTTGACTGCTTGTTTGGTAAGTTTGTTGGCTTTTTCGTTATTGTCCGCTGCGATGGCGGCTTGAGCCTTCGTCAGCATATTTTCCACCTTAGCCTTGGTTTTACCGTTGTTATGTTGTGAAAGACGTTGACCGCTGCGTGATTCAAGCAGTTTATTTAGGTAATCCAGGCGCAGCTCAGCATTGGTCGAATGGCTGACATCACGTGGTGCCGCCAATAGCAGGTTGGGTATTGCGCTGAAAAGTAAGGCTAATAAGCTGAATAGGGGGATAAGTTTCTTTAAAGACATCGGGCGTACTTCCTTATTTACTACTGCTACATTATGGCTCTGGTGTGACAGGTTTGGTGAAAAGATTGCTATTGCCTTGTTGCTGCTGCATTAGCTTTTTGAACTGTTCCATACTCATTTTGGGTTTAGAGAATTTCGGCATCTCAATCTGTATCGCGTTGCGGATAAGCTCATCTGTCCCGTCATTATAGCTGACCTTGAGGTTATAACTGCCAATACCCAGTGATGCAGGCAGGTTGAATGTTATTTCATCCATTCCTTGTATTTGTTGCTTTAATACGGGCATCGGTTGAAGTGCTGTGATGGTCTCTTCACCGCTGATATAGATAACACCCTGGTGATAGGTGATGTTGCTGCTATTTGCCAGCAAGGGATAATGGGTATTTATTTCTAGCTTGTCGGCATGGCGATTGTCTATGTTATACAAGGCGTTAGAGGTGCTGATCAACAGCCCCTCTACATGAGGCTCAATGTCACTAATCTGACCTTCAACGTTAATGTGGCCCAGTTTTTCCATTTGTAATCCACGTTTCAAGCTTAATAATGATTTGCCCGAACTGACGAAAACCAGGCGGTTATTGCCGCTGATGCGTTGGGCACCATTGGCGATATCAAAACGAGTAAGAAATTCGAACTGCGTGTCTTTATTTAAACGTACGACCTCGACACCATTATCAGTGGCGAGATAGAGCTGTTCATCATAGAGCCACAGGTCATTGGCCTTGATATTGAGACGGGCCTGCTTGCGTGGCGGTTCATGACTGATGTCCAAGGCAATCAAGCCTTCGCGGCTATCAAGCAGATAGGTATGTTTTGCATCTGTGTTAACCGCCATTACTTCACCGCGGGTATCAATGCTACCCAGCCATTGAGGCGAAAAGGGGTTGCTAATATCAATGATGGCGAGGCCGCCGTCACCCGCGGCGACATAGGCATGCTGACCTTGCAGTGCTATTTGTCGTGCCTGCCCGGGGAAGTTAACGCCCGTGGTCCAGGTAGGATTGAGCGGATTCTTTATATCAAATACCTGCAGACCGTTACTGCCATGCGCAACAAAGCTGTAGTTATCCAAGGCGGAAATATCATGCACTTGACCGCGGTTGTGGTAACCGCCGACAGCTCTTGGCCGGTTTGGCTCACTGATATCGATGACGCTGACACCGCCCCACCAGTCCATGGCGTAGAGATGGGTGTCGACCACCTTCAAGCCCCAGGTTGCACCACGCGTGTCATGACTGCCGAGTAGTTGCGGTTGTTTGATGTTGCTTACATCGACGATATGCACCCCGGCCAGCCAGCCGGCAACATAGAGTTTGTCACCTACCAGATCCAGGCCGCGGGCGTTACCGGGTAGAGCCAGGTGAGTGATCAGCTGTGGTTGGCGAGGATCGCTGACATCGAGGATCTGCAGGCCATCGTCGAAAAAGGCAACATAGGCAATGTTGTCACGCACCACCACCTCTTCGGCCGCGCCACCGTTAAAGTGTTGGCCGATCAATTCTGGCCGGGTCGGATCACTGACATCGAACATCAGCAGACCGCTGTCATCATCGGCGACATAGGCAATATTGTTGTGAATCTCCATCGACCAGGCCTTACCGTCGGTGTCATATTCACTGACCAAGCGGGGTGAGCTCACGTCACTGATATCAATGATCTGAAAACCGCCGCGATGGCTGGCCAGATAAAGCAGGTCGCCGACCAGTCGTGGGGTGTAGGCCAGGCCCTGGGTCAGTAGGGTCGAAACCAGTGTTGGTTCGAGTGGATTGCTGACATCGAGTACCTGCAGGCCATGGTCATCGTCGGCAACGAAAGCGACCCCATCACGCACCACGATGCCCTTGGGTGAGCCCGGAGTATGGTAGCTCGACAGCAGCTCAGGTTGGCGCGGCCGACTCAGGTCATAGATGTGAATTCCGGAAAACCAGTCGGCCACATAAGCCAGATTATTGTCGATATAGACGCGCCGCTCGCCACCCAGATTTACCCCTTGTCCAAAGTCGAGTCCCTCGTTGCTCAGCTGTGGTGAGGTAGCGCTGAAATCCATGACCTGAATCTCATCCGGAGTGAGTACAAACAGCAGATTACCGTGTAATGCGATATCCAAAAGCGTGTCATCACTGCGGTAGCTGCTCAGGGTGGTTGGTTCGAGCGGGTTAGTGGCAGCAATCAAAAAGATCATCCCGGCATCATTCAAAACTGCAACACGACGGGCTTCAGAGGACACTTTTACTGTACACCCTAATTTTTGATGACTACCTAACCATAAAGGCTGCTCCGGATTTTCAATATCCAGCACGGTTAAACCACCGTTACCGTTGGCAACAAACGCCAGTCCATCGCTGACTGCAACATCGTGGCTCGGAGTGCTACTGCGGTAGCTGACCACAGGGGTTTTATGACGCCAGTCATGCTCTTTATACACTTGCAAACCGGCTTCAGCGGCGGCAATAAAATCATAGTGCTTGCTACTCACCGAGCCGCGTTTATTGGCGAAAACGGCGATGACGTTATTGTCGCGATCACGCAGATAGATTCCGTTGTGACGGCGGATAATTTGGTAGGTAGGGTGCTCACTGTTGAGATCTAGCCGCTCGACCAGATAGGGGCTGCCCGGTTGCAGACTGACCGAATCAATCGTCTCTGGATGATCAAAACGCAGTGTTAGCTCATTGGTCTTTCCAACCGGGGCAGTGGCGGGTTCAACGGTGACGACCGCCTGCACACTGGTGCAGAGTCCCGCGCCAACAAGGGCGAGCATCAGGGAATGTAGTGAAGTGTTGAATCGCATAAAACCGGTGAGTTCTCAGGGGCAGGGGTAGGTATATTTTTGGTGAATATTCTCGATGGCCTCTAGTAGCTCGTTAGAGAGAGTCAGTTTCTCACTATCGATGTTATGTTGCAGTTGCGCCAGGGTAGTGGCGCCAATGATGTTGCTGGTCAAGAACGGCCGGCTGGTGACATAGGCCAGTGCCATCTGAGCCGGTTCCAGGCTATGTTCACGGGCCAGGTCAACATAGGCGCGGGTGGCGGCAACACCGCGTTCGCCAGTGTAGCGTTGGAAGCGGTCAAACAGGGTCAGGCGTGCGCCGGTTGGCCAGGGACCATCCAGGTATTTGCCGCTCAGCACCCCAAACGCCAATGGTGAATAGGCCAGCAGGCCGACATCTTCGCGCTGGGCGACTTCGGCCAGTCCGACTTCGAAACTGCGGTTCAGTAGATTATAGGGATTTTGAATGCTGACCATGCGCGGCAGGTTCAGCTTTTCGGCAATGCTTAAAACTTTCATCGCCCCCCAGGCCGACTCATTGGAGAGCCCGATGTGGCGAATCTTGCCCGCCTGAATCAGATCACCCAGTACGGTGAGAATCTCTTCGAAAGCAGTGAAAATTTCCTCAGGGTGGTGTTGATAACCCAGCTGGCCGAAAAAATTGGTGCTGCGTTCCGGCCAGTGCAGCTGATACAAGTCGACATAATCGGTTTGCAGTCGTTTGAGACTTTGTTCCAGCGCCGCCTCGATATTGTTGCGATCGAAACCGAGCTTGCCACCGCGCAGGTAGGTAAAACTGGCTGAGGGTCCGGAGACCTTGGTGGCCAGAATTACTTTGTCGCGACAGCCGCGTGCCTTGAGCCAACTGCCGATGTGAGCCTCGGTCAGTCCCTGGGTATCACCCTTGGGTGGTACCGGGTACATCTCCGCAGTGTCGATGAAGTTGATGTCCGCGGCCAACGCAGCATCAAGTTGTTGATGGGCGTCGGTCTCGCTGTTTTGTTCACCATAGGTCATGGTGCCGAGGCAGAGGGCGCTGACCTTTAGGTCAGTGCGGCCGAGGCGGCGGTATTCCATGATGCTTTCTCCATTTAGAGGCTTGAAAAGACCTTCTCGGCTGCGACCAAGGTGCCCTTGATGTCACGATCAGTGTGGGCCGCTGAGACAAATCCTGCCTCATAAGCAGACGGTGCCAGATAGATGCCTTCGTTCAACATGCCATGATAGAACAACTTAAAGCGGTCGATGTCGCATTGGGTGACCTGATAGAAGTTGTCGATTTTCTCTTCGTCGGAAAAGAAGATGCCAAACATGGCACCGACATGGTTCTCGCACATGGGGATATTGAAGGCCTGGGCGCGCGTCACCAGTCCCTTGGCCAATTTTTCAGTGAGGCGGTTGAGTTCGTCATAGAAGCCTGGTTTAGAGATTTCTTCCAGGTTGGCCAGGCCAGCTGCCATGGCGACCGGATTACCTGACAGGGTGCCGGCCTGATAAATCGGGCCGAGTGGGGCGATCTGCTCCATGATTTCGCGTTTGCCGCCGAAGGCGCCCACAGGCATGCCGCCGCCGATGACCTTGCCCAGTGTGGTCAGATCAGGCTTTATGCCGTAGTGGGCCTGGGCGCCACCCAGGGCGACACGGAAGCCGGTCATCACTTCGTCGAAAATCAGTACCGATTCATATTCATCACAGATTTCGCGCAGTCCTTCGAGGAAACCGGCCTTGGGTGGTACACAGTTCATGTTGCCGGCCACCGGCTCAACGATGATGCAGGCGACCTGGCCGCCGACATGGGCGAAAGTCTCACGCACCTGGTCCAGGTCATTAAAATTCAGCGTGATGGTGTGTTCGGCCAGGGCCACCGGCACGCCGGGTGAGGTAGGCACACCCAGGGTCAGGGCGCCGGAACCGGCCTTTACCAGCAGTGAGTCGGCGTGACCGTGATAACACCCTTCGAACTTGATGATTTTGTCACGGCCGGTGAAGCCGCGCGCCAGACGGATGGCGCTCATGGTTGCCTCAGTGCCTGAGTTGACCATGCGGATCATATCCATCGATGGCATGATCTCGCAGACCTTGTCGGCCATGGCGGTTTCCAGCGCGGTAGGTGCGCCAAAACTGAGTCCGTTCTTGATGGTCTCTTGCACCGCTGCCAACACTTTAGGATGAGCATGGCCGAGGATCATTGGCCCCCAAGATGCAACATAATCGATATATTTTTTGCCATCTTCGTCGAACAAGTAGGCGCCTTCGCCTTTTTTGAAAAAGATGGGGTCGCCGCCAACGCCGCGAAAGGCGCGCACGGGTGAATTTACGCCACCTGGTATATGGGTTTGTGCAGCTTCGAATAGTTCATGCGAACGGGTCATATTGCGTCCTTCACGTTAATAATATTTTGTTGATTAAATAGTTGGGCGTACTCAGTTGCTGCTTGGCGAATATCTTTTTGAGCAAATACTCCCTGCACCACGGCCAGCATATCCGCGCCGGCCTCAATTAGTTCAGCACCATTGTTTGTGGTGATACCACCAATCGCCACCACGGGAAGATTTAATTCCTGTTTAGCGCGCTGCAGCAGGGATTTGTCCGCTGTAACAGCATTTGGTTTGGTGGCTGACGGATAAAAGGCACCGAAGGCGATGTAATCGGCTCCGGATTGATGGGCTACTTCGGCCTGTTGCCAGTCATTGTAGCAGGAGACACCAATGATCGCCTTGCCGAGCATCTGCCGGGCTAAGTGAAGATCAGTGTCATCTTTGCCGAGGTGGACGCCATCGGCGCCGATTTCAGCAGCCAATGCCACATCGTCATTAATAATTAGAAGAATATCTTGTTCCCGGCACAGCGTTAACAACTGCCTTGCTGTTTGGTGACGTTGTTGCCGGTCGTTGTTCTTGTCACGATACTGGATGATTCGGGCGCCACCAGCTATAGCCGCAGCCACACCGCCATATAATTTATCGCCAGGTAACAACTGTGAATCGGTAATGGCATAAAGGCCGGATAGTCGGGAAATCACTCTTCTGCCTCTTCATCAGAGCGTGCCCAGAACAGGCGGTTGGGTAAGTGCTGGCCCATGCCGATGCGGTAGCCATGTTTGAGTGATTCCCAGGTGTACTCCTGTGCCTCATGAATTGCCGAGAACGGTTCCAGGCCCTGGGCTAGCAGACCGGCGATGGTCGAGGCGAGGGTGCAGCCTGAACCGTGATAGGTGGATGGCAATCTTTCCCAGGTAAATGTCTCAAGGCGGCGATGCTCTGCATACAGGCGGTTTTCCACTGTTGGCGTGTTTTCATGAGTGCCGGTAATCAGGACAAACTCAGCGCCCATGTCGAGCAGCTCCTGGGCGCAGGCATCAAGGCTGTCGGCCTCGGCTGCCAGTAGCCGTGCCTCGTTGCTGTTGGGTGTCAGAACTGTGGTTTGCGGCAGCAACATGCTGATGATGGCATCGATAACATCATCATCAGCCAGCGTGCCTCCACCGCCTCCGGCCAGGACCGGATCTAGCACTACCGGGAGCTTAGGATAATCAATTAAAATGCTATGGATGCTCTCCACATTTTCCATGCTGCCGACCATGCCGATCTTGAAAGCAGCAATCGGCATGTCTTCCAAAACAGCGCGGGCCTGTTCAATGATTACAGAAGGGTCAACGGGATCAAACCTGTACACGCCGCCAGTGTCCTGGATGGTTAATGCGGTAATTACCGGTGCAGCATGACAGCCCATGCTGGCTAAGGCTTCGATATCAGCCTGTATTCCGGCGCCCCCAGTCGGATCATTTCCAGACAGGGTCATGACAACAGGGATGGTGTTATGTGAAGTCAAGGCGTACCCTCATGTGAATAGTTAAGGTCGTTGTGGTTGGTGAGCGTTGGATTTTAGACGTTTACAGGTACTAATTCTAACACTTGCCTTTGTTTGTCAGGCAAAAAAAAGCCAGCCACAAGGGCTGGCTTAATAATACTTAGCTGATTAACTTATAGCGCTAAGATAAAGTCAACCAGTGTTTCAATGTCTGCGTCAGCAACACGTGGCGAGTATGGAGGCATTGGTACGCCGCCAGTCACTGCTGTCCAGTTGCCTTTGCCACCTTTTTGGACTTTTTCAATCAAGGATGCACGCGCAGCGGCGTCACCTTTGTATTTGGCTCCAACATCTTTCCAGGCTGGACCAACAACTTTCTTTTCAATGCTGTGACATGCCAGGCAGCCACTTTTCTTCGCTAGATCCAGGTCGTCCGCACTCGCTTGACCCATGCTCATCATCATTACTGCAGCTGCAGGAATACTTAACCAACGTGCTTTCATGAGTTTCTCCCCTCAAGTTTATTAGTTATAAAAAACAGCAATATTGCTGTTTCATAAAGCGTGACACCGTCTTTTTCCCCTCCAACAGAATCTCGCCAAACCACCAAAACATATTGCTAATAGAGTCAGATCCCCAACCTACACAACTGTTCCGTGGAAAAGTTATGCCACGCCTATCTATTGCCTGTCAAGTATGAAGAATATTTTATTTTTCATAGTCTTATAAACTGTAAGGGTATGTGTGGGCAACTATTGGAGGTCCTGTTCGTCTCGATTAATAGGGTATTCACTGACCTTGCCGACGAAGGGTAGCAGTAACAGCCAGGGCAAAGATTGTTTTTTGCTGTCGCGAAACTGATTCAGGCCTATGGTCATACCTTCGTGTCCCTGTTGTGGCTGAGCTCGATAAGTGCCAAAGAGACGATCCCAAATAGAGAGATTAAAGCCATAGTTGCTGTTGGTTTCACGTTTGATGACAGAGTGATGCACGCGGTGCATATCGGGTGTCACGATTAGCAAGCGCAGCATGGAATCTAGCCATTTGGGCAGATGCAGATTGCCGTGATTAAACATGGCGCTGGCATTAAGCAGAATCTCAAATATGATTACGGCAATAACTGAAGGCCCCAGCACCAGGATGGCCGCGAATTTGATTAGCATAGACAGCAGTATTTCAATCGGATGAAAACGCAGCGCGGTGGTGACATCGAAATCCATGTCGGCGTGATGGACCATGTGCAAGCGCCAGAACAAGGGAATTGAATGAAACAGCACATGCTGCAAATAAATGATTAAATCCAGCACAACTAAACTGATTAGCAAAGACGTAGCTGGGCCAAGCGACACTTGGTTGAGTATGCCCCAGCCATGCTCGCTGGCCAGGGAGGCCATGCCCACTGCCGCAGCCGGAAAGACCAGGCGCAGAATTACGGTGTTGAGCACAACAAGGCCGAGATTGTTGAGCCAGCGTATTTTCTTGCTTTGCTGTAAAGGTCGGCGCGGACGTCTGGTTTCCCAATAGGCGATGATGAGAAACACCCCTGCAAATGCGATCAGACGTATTACAAGTTCAAAACTCATTGGCTTTCCGTTGCTTGTAACAAGTTGAAAAATTCACTTGTAACATAGGAACGGGCGGGCTACAATATTAGCTTTCACTAATATTGATCAAGGAGGTTCGATATGAACATTACCCGCATAACGCGCACCATGGCAGGCACATTTATTCTTTTGTCATTAGCCTTGGGGGTGGAAGCGAGTCCAATTTTCCATTCAAGTAATTGGCTTTGGTTTACGGTCTTTGTCGGCGCCAACCTGTTTCAGAGTGGTTTGAGCAACTGGTGTTTAATGGACACAATCTTGACCAAGTTGGGTGTGCCGCAGGTTTCGCCTTGTGCCAAGGCCAAATAAGTCTAGGCTTGACGCGCCAGGTAACTCATTAAAAATTCAATTATCTCAACACGATTATAGGCTTGTTGCAGCGATGTGCCCCACACGGTAATTCCGTGGTTTCGGATCATGAGTGCGGGCACTTCAGGTGGGTTTGATTGGAAGCGCTGTTGAATCTGTTCGGCGATTTCACTCACGTCAAGCAAATTATCAAACAGTGCCAGATTCACTTCTGGGGTCTGTTGCAAGATATCTAATCCCTTGAGCATTTCCAACGCGGGTAAAGACATGTGATTCTCATTGGCAGCTATGCCACTAGCAGCGATACATGCATCCACGCTGTGGACATGAAAACAAGCCTTGGTGTCTGGGAAGAGCTGGTAAACCACTTTGTGAATACTGGTTTCTGCCGATGGGTTGGCATCATCGTTATATCTGTGGGCGACTTCATTTGATGTAATGTTGATCAGGATAAAATCATAGGTGTCCAGGTGGCCTTTAGGTAATCCACTGGAGGTTATCCAGAAACAATCCGGGTTTTTATTTGAAATAGCGCTTAAATTGCCTGCCGTGCCTGCCATCCAGCCCCGCATGTAGAAGTCTTGGGCGATATTGCTAAGTGCTTTACGTGTGGGTAAGCGGTCAAGCGAGGTTGCCATAGTTAGCTTTCCTTGGGCTTTGGCCGATGCTTGCGAGGATGGGCTTGGCGCCTAGCGGCGCCTCTTGAGTCTTTATGTTTCCGTTGCGAATGCTTTATTTTAGACGATCTGGGGGACTTTACCGCAGGTGCGGGTTTTGACAGCAGCTCTGGGTCAACACTTTCAGAAGAGATTTTTTTGCCAATGAATTGTTCGATTTCAGGTAGGTAAAAGGCATTGTCTTCACAGGCAAAGCTAATAGCCATGCCGCTGGCGCCCGCGCGGGCCGTGCGCCCAATGCGATGAACATAATCTTCCGGATTTTGTGGCAGATCAAAATTGAAGACATGGCTGATCTCTGGAATATGCAAGCCGCGAGCTGCCACATCGGTGGCTACAAGTATCGCAAGTTCACCTGCTTGAAAACTTTCGAGTAATCGTAAGCGTTTTTTCTGGGGGATATCACCTGATAGTAAGCCCGCTTTTAAGCCATTGCCTTCCAGGTAAGACCACACGGTTTCAGCATTACGTTTGGTATTGACGAAAATAAGCGCACGTGGAGGGTTAATCTTTTTAAACAGACTGATTAGCAGCGGAATTTTTTCGCAATTGGCGGTGTAGTAAACACTTTGTTCGACCTTGTCAGCGGTGACTGAATCTGTCTCAACTGCCACCAAGGTTGGATTATTCATGTGTTCGTAGGCCAGTTCGGTAACACGAAAAGACATGGTGGCGGAAAACAACATATTTAAGCGTTTGTCTGGTTCGGGCATGCGGCGTAATAAAAAGCGTATGTCGCTGATAAAGCCAAGGTCAAACATGCGATCAGCCTCATCCAGTACCATGGCCTGAATGGCGCGCAGATTAAACACCTTTTGCTTGAAATAATCGATAATCCGGCCGGGAGTGCCGATTAAGATGTCGATACCGTCGCTAACTTGATTGCGTTGTTTTTCGTAATCTGTACCGCCATACACCAAACCTAAGCGCAGCCCGGTATGGCTGTTTAATGCTTCGGCGTCTTTGTGGATTTGTACCGCTAATTCGCGTGTTGGTGCTAGAATGAGGGCGCGCGGCTGTTTTGTTTGTTGTTTCTCTTGATCTGGCATGCTGAGCAAGCGGTTCATAGTGGCAACAAGAAAGGCTATGGTTTTTCCCGTCCCGGTTTGTGCCTGTCCTGCAATATCTTTTCCTTCAAGTAACAAAGGAATTGTTTTTGCCTGGATTGGGGTGCAGAACGTATAACCTGCATCCAGAATGCCTTTTTGCAGTGGCTCTACTAACGAAAGATCTGCGAAGCGGGTGTCAGATAAGTGGGTATTGCTCATGTGTTTGATAGGCTCATTTGCCCCTCAGGGCTTGCAATATTATTCAGTTTGGGCTTGAATTCTACAAGGATTGACGACAATAAGACACTTGATTCCCAAATGTTTTTATTTCATATAAGCTAAGTCGGAAGTTGTTTAGCCCGATACTGGAGATTTATATAGTGAGTGACAACATAGTGTACGTAACGGATGCCACATTTGATGCAGAGGTGTTAAACGCGGATGGCCCGGTGTTAGTGGATTTTTGGGCTGACTGGTGTGGACCCTGTAAAATGATTGCACCCATTCTGGATGAGATTGCAACAGACTATGATGGTAAGGTCCGCGTAGCGAAACTCAATATTGATGAGAATCCTGCAACACCACCTAAATATGGTATTCGCGGCATTCCAACCTTGATGCTTTTTAAAAGCGGCAATGTTGAAGCGACTAAAGTTGGTGCTGTTTCAAAGTCTCAACTGACTGCATTTTTAGATAGCAATATTTAATGGCTTTACATGAATGCCGCGTCTGGTAAAAAAGCTGGACGTGGCATTCTATAAATGATACGGTCCACAGAATAATTTTAGAAAAACGGTAATTAAACCGTTTATCGCCAATATTTTCATGAGTCTACCCAGCGTGGCTCACCTCAATTAACAATTCTCCTTAGCACTTTCCAGCAAGATATAACTAATCAATCATGAATCTAACTGAACTTAAGAAAAAATCCGCAGCAGAACTCATAGACATAGCCCAATCACTAGGATTGGATGGCATGGCCCGAATGCGAAAGCAGGAGGTCATTTTTGCCATCTTGAAAAATCACGCCAAGAAAGGTGAGTCGATATACGGCGATGGCGTATTGGAAATATTACAAGATGGATTTGGCTTTTTAAGATCGGCTGATAGTTCCTACATGGCGGGGCCTGACGATATCTATGTATCACCAAGTCAGATTCGACGCTTTAACTTGCGCACCGGGGATAGTGTTTCCGGCAAAATTCGACCGCCGAAAGATAGTGAGCGCTATTTTGCCTTGTTGAAAGTTGACCAGATCAACTTTGAACCACCAGAAAATTCAAAAAACAAGGTTCTGTTTGAAAATCTGACACCATTGTTTGCCAATGAGCGTCTGAAAATGGAGCAGGGCAATGGCAGTACTGAAGATCTAACTGCGCGGGTAATTGAACTCGTTGCCCCAACGGGCAAAGGCCAGCGCGCCATGATTGTTTCACCTCCGAAGGCAGGTAAAACAATGATGATGCAGAGCATCGCCCAGTCGATTGCCGCCAGTCATCCCGAGTGTTATCTGATCGTCTTGCTGATCGATGAGCGCCCGGAAGAGGTGACCGAAATGCAGCGTTCAGTCAAAGGTGAGGTAGTTTCAAGTACTTTTGATGAACCCGCCAGCCGTCATGTGCAGGTCGCCGAGATGGTGATTGAAAAGGCCAAGCGTTTGGTCGAGCACAAGAAAGATGTTGTGATCCTGCTGGATTCCATTACCCGTCTGGCGCGTGCCTACAATACTGTGATTCCTTCCTCAGGCAAGGTCTTGACCGGTGGTGTGGATGCTAATGCCTTGCATCGCCCCAAACGTTTCTTTGGCGCGGCGCGTAATATTGAAGAGGGCGGCAGTTTAACAATTATTGCCACCGCCCTGGTTGAAACCGGCTCGCGTATGGATGATGTGATTTACGAAGAATTCAAGGGTACCGGTAATATGGAGTTACACCTTGATCGTAAGATTGCCGAGAAGCGTGTTTATCCTGCCATCAATATCAATCGTTCTGGCACCCGTCGTGAAGAGTACCTGACCAAGCCGGAAGAGCTGCAGAAGATGTGGATCCTACGCAAACTGTTACATTCGATGGAAGAGCTTGCAGCGATGGAATTCTTGCTGGATAAGCTTAAAGACAGCAAGACCAATAATGAGTTTTTCGAATCGATGAAACGCTAAAAACTCAAACCATCCGTAGATATTTATTAAGTAAAGGCCAGTTTAACTGGCCTTTTTTTCAGATGAATGATCAGCTAGATTGACCTCAACGGGTCGTGTATTCCAGATTTCTTCGGCGTATTCTTTGATTGTTCGGTCGCTGGAAAACTTACCCATGTTAGCCGTATTCAGGATAGCTTTTTGAGTCCAGCTCTCTTGATCACGGTAAAGATCGGCTACCTGTTCCTGGCAGGTAATATAGGCTGCATAGTCCGCTAGCACCAGGTAGTTGTCGCCATGAGTCGTCAGCGTGTTAATGATGTCCTGGTATCGATTGGCTTCATCGGGTGAAAAGTAGCCAGAGCCGATCATATCCAACACCTCTTTCAGCTCAGCGTTGTTATGATAATAATCAAACGGGTTGTAGCCATCCTTTTTACACTGTTCCACTTCGCTAGCAGTCATACCGAAAATAAAGATGTTGTCATCGCCAACTTCTTCATGGATTTCAACATTGGCACCATCGAGCGTGCCAATGGTTAAGGCACCATTTAAGGCGAATTTCATGTTGCCTGTGCCTGAAGCTTCAGTGCCGGCGGTGGAGATCTGTTCGGATAAGTCACACGCGGGGATGATCTCTTCGGCCAGCGAGACATTGTAATTCGGTAAAAAGACAAGCTTGAGTTTATCCTGCACAGCAGGGTCATTGTTAACGATATCCGCAACATCATTAATTAATTTAATGATCAGTTTTGCCAGGTGATAACCTGGTGCTGCCTTGCCGGCAAAGATCACGGTTCGCGGTGTGATGTCATTATCCGGATTGTGACGAATACGGTTATATAAGGTGATCACATGCAGTACATTGAGTAGCTGACGTTTATATTCATGCATGCGTTTAATGTGGATATCGAAAATAGAATCCACATTGACATCGATACCAAGTCTATTTTTTATCAGCTTTGCCAGTCGTTGTTTGTTGTGGCGTTTTACCTTGCGAAAGTGTTGCCGAAATTCTTTCTTGTTAGCAAAAGGAATCAGTGCCTTGAGTTGATCCAGGTCGGTAGTCCAGCTGTCACCAATATTTTTGGTGATGAGTTTGGCGAGCTCGGGGTTTGCCTGGTTCAGCCAGCGTCTAGGAGTAATGCCATTCGTCTTGTTAACAATTTTGTCAGGATAGAAGCGATTGAAGTCAGCAAAGATTGAGCTTTTCATTAACTCCGTGTGCAGTGCCGCAACACCATTTACCTTATGGCTGCCAACCACAGCCAGGTGAGCCATGCGAATTCGTTTGCCATGTTTCTCATCGATGATTGACATGCGCCGCAGCAAGTCACAGTCGCCAGGATGTTTATGCATCACTTCATTAAGAAAACGATGATTGATTTCATAAATGATCTGCATGTGACGCGGTAATAGCTTTTCAATCAGTTCGACCGGCCAGGTTTCTAATGCCTCAGGCAGCAGGGTGTGGTTAGTGTAAGCAAAGGTACGGCGGGCGATATCCCAGGCGGTGTCCCAGGGTTGATTGTACTTATCAACCATTATGCGCATTAGCTCAGGTATGGCTAGCACAGGATGCGTGTCGTTCAATTGAATCGCAACCTTGTCTGGCAGGCCTTCAAAGCCGTCATGGTATTTCATGTGACGGTATAGAATGTCTTGCAACGAAGCACTGACAAAAAAGTACTGTTGCTTGATGCGTAATTCACGCCCCATCTCGGTGGTGTCGTCGGGATAGAGTACTTTCGACAGGTTCTCAGAATCATTTTTATCTTCCACGGCCTTGATGTAATTACCCTGATTAAAGTACTTCAGCTCGAAGTCTCGTGAAGATTTGGCCGACCACAGGCGCATGTTGTTAACGGTGTTATTCGCGTAGCCGGGGATAGGCGTGTCATAGGCCATGGCCATAACTTCATCTGTGTCGACCCATTGAAAGCGGGGCTCTCCGTTATCACCTGGATAAGAGATGACGCGGCCGTAAAACTTGACCGGATAGAGGACTTCGGCACGCGGGAATTCCCATGGATTGCCATAACGTAACCAGTTTTCCGGGTGTTCTATCTGGTAGCCATTTTCGATACGTTGATTAAACATGCCGTATTCATAACGAATGCCATAACCGTAACCGGGCAGGCCCAGCGTGGCCATGGAATCGAGAAAACAGGCGGCCAGCCGTCCCAGGCCACCATTGCCCAGCGCAGCGTCATTTTCCATTTCACGCACCTGTTCCAGGTCGACACCAATGTCGCTGAGAGTTTTGCTGATTTCATCAGAGATCCCCAGGCTGAGGGCGCTATTGCTGAGAGTGCGGCCGATCATGAATTCCAAGGATAAGTAATAAACCCGTTTGGAATCTTCGCGGTAATAGCTGCGCATGGTCTCCATCCAGCGTTCCATCAGACGATCGCGAATTGCCCAAGCGGAGACGTGATACCAATCGCGGGGGGTTGCGGTGTAGAGGTCCTTGCCAGCAGAATATTCAAGCCGGTTGGCCAGTGAATGCTTTAGTGATTTGGCATCAAGTCCCAAATAATCATATTTGAAGGCAGGCAAATTCCGTTTGTCTTTCATGGTCGTCCCCGTTTTATTAATAGAATAAGCCTTTAATATTCAGTGGCTAATCTCATTTCATCCTGAACTATTCAGTGTAGTTTATATATTGGCGGCTGTTCAGGGGCACACTTAAATAATTCGGCCATTAAGAGAACAGGGCTTGTGGCTGCTGGGCTTTTTCGGTATTATGCCCGGCTCTTTCAGGACCACGCTCTCAGTTTGGTGTGGATTTAGATTTGAAAATGAGGTTTTTACCATGAAAGCGGATATCCATCCCGCCTACGAAGCAGTTGAAGTGACTTGCAGTTGTGGTTCAACGTTTACCACACGGTCTACTTTGGGCAAAAAAGATCTGCACATTGATGTCTGTGCCAGCTGCCATCCTTTCTTTACTGGCAAACAGAAGATCGTTGATACCGCAGGTCGTGTAGACAAGTTCCGTCAGAAGTACGGCATGAAATAACTCTGTATGCTTCGACCAACCGGTCTATATCAAAGGGCGTCCCAAACAGGCGCCCTTTTTGCGTTTTGGCTGTCGTGTCTTGCTTTTCAGCCGCTTCAGGCAGAAGAGTGCCTTGCCTACCGCGCCGATGAGTGGGTAAAGGTTGGTCATGTTTATGATGGTGATACCGTCAAGCTCAAAGATGGTCGTAAGCTACGATTTATCGGTATCAATACGCCTGAAATTGGTTACGATGGCGCTCTGTCAGAACCTATGGCGCAGGCGGCACGCCGAGCCCTGATTGCCCTCGTGGAGGAGCATACCCACCTGGCATTACGCTTCGAGGGAAAAAAGAAGGATCGCCACGGCCGATTGTTGGCTCATGTCTTTTTACCCGATAAACGGAATCTGCAACAACAGTTGTTACAACAGGGAATGGCAATTGCTGTCGCAGTAGCCCCCAATCTAGCCAATGTTGAGTGTTATCTGGCAGCAGAGCATCTGGCACAGGGCAGTGGAATTTGGCGCTTTCCCCGCTATCAAGGTGTTGAAACAACTCAACTGCCTGCAGATGTAACGGGTTTTCAAGTGATTCGTGGTAAGGTCATCCGCATCGGGGAAAGCCGCCATGCCCATTGGTTAAATCTTGCCGGAAATGTAGCGGTGAGAATCGATAAGCGTTATTCAGATAGTTTTACTGGCCAGAAGCACCCAACCCAGCTGCAAGATAAAACCATTCAGTTAAGAGGCTGGTTGTATGATAATAAAGGCCAGAAGCAGATGCGTCTCTCCCACCCTGCTGTGCTAGAAGTGCTTTGATTGCAAGCTGATAACTCCTTTTTTAAACCGCTGCTTGTTGGCTACCGTAAATCACGGGAAACAGCTAATATGCTAAGATTAAACGGATTTTATGGACGAGTTTTATGAGTGATGATTTAAAACAACGTGCCCTGGCCTACCATGCAGAGCCCAAGCCCGGCAAGATTGCCACAGCTATCACCAAGCCCTGTGAAGATCAAAATGATCTCTCCCTGGCCTATACGCCGGGGGTTGCCGCGCCGGTGCGCGAAATCGCCGCAGATGCAGAGATGGCTTATCGTTATACTGGTAAGGGTAATCTGGTAGCCGTGATCACCGATGGCACTGCTGTGCTCGGGCTGGGGCATGTTGGTGCGCTTGCAGGTAAGCCGGTGATGGAAGGCAAGGCTGTGCTGTTCAAGCGTTTTGCTGATATCGATGTCTTTGATATTGAGGTTGATGCGGAAAGCCCTCAGGCGTTTATCGAGACAGTGGCGCGCATAGCGCCAACTTTCGGAGGTATCAATCTGGAAGATATTGCCGCGCCGCACTGTTTTGTCATCGAAAAAACGCTGATCGAACAGCTCGATATCCCGGTGTTCCATGATGACCAGCATGGTACGGCAATCATCATTGCCGCCGGTCTGCTGAATGCCATAGAGCTGCAGGGCAAAACCCTTGAGAATGTGCGCATCGTGTGCGTGGGTGCGGGGGCGGCCGGAATTGCTTCGATGCGCTTGCTGGCAACCTTGGGAATGCCCAAGCAAAACCTTACATTGGTGGATCGTAAAGGTGTAGTCCACAGTGGCCGCGATGATCTCAATGAATACAAACAAGAGTTTGCCCGTGACACAGACGAGCGCAGTTTGGCGGATGCCATGGATGGCGCCGATGTGTTTATCGGCGTGTCAGGACCTGACATCCTGTCAGTGGGCATGTTGAAAACCATGGCTGCAAAGCCGGTGGTGTTCGCCCTTTCAAATCCTGATCCTGAAATCCGGCCCGAGCAGGCATTGGCAGCGCGCGATGATCTGATCATGGCGACCGGGCGCAGTGACTACCCGAATCAGGTTAACAATGTGTTGGGATTTCCATTTATTTTCCGCGGTGCACTGGATGTGCAGGCGCGTAAAATAAATGCCGAGATGCAGATTGCCGCTGTGCATGCTTTGCGCAATCTGGCGCGAGAGCCGGTGCCTCAGGCAGTGCTGGATGCCTATGGTTTGGAGAGCCTTAGCTATGGTCCAGACTATATTATTCCTAAACCAATAGATGAGCGTTTGATTGATAGAGTGCCGCCAGCGGTAGCCAAGGCTGCTGTTGATAGTGGTATGGCACGACAGGCATATCCTGATTGTTACCCAAAAATATAGTTGTCTGACTATTTTGCAAGGTTCAAGGAGTGCAGCTTCTGAGCCGATAAAATGTTTACTATTTAATGCAAGAAGGGATTATTTGCTATGGCCAAAGATACAGTTAGCGTTACTGATAACGTAACCGGCAAGACAATCGAATTGCCAATTTATCATGGCACCCTTGGCCCAGGTGCAGTGGATATCGGAAAATTTTTTCGAGAATTTGGCTACGTCACCTTTGATCCGGGTTTTGTATCGACGGCCAGTTGCCGCAGCTCCATCACTTATATCGATGGTGAAAAAGGACAGCTGCTATATCGCGGCTATCCCATCGAGCAGCTGGCGGAAAAAAGCTCCTTTCTTGAGGTTGCTTACTTGATGTTGCATAGCGAGTTGCCTAGTCAGGATGAACAACAAGCTTTTCTAGAAAAAATCACTCGCCATACGATGATCAATGAAAGCCTGAAGAGTTTTTATCAGGGTTTTAATCACGACGCACATCCGATGGCAATCATGGTAGGGGTTGTTGGTTCCTTGTCGGCGTTTTATCACGACTCTACCGATATTCGTAATCCAGAACACCGTGAGATTGCAGCACATCGTTTAATTGCAAAGATGCCGACCATCGCCGCAGCCTGTTATAAACATTCAATTGGTGAGCCGTTTATTTATCCACAAAATGCTTTGAGTTATTGTGGCAACCTGCTCAATATGATGTTTTCCATGCCTTGTGAGTCGTATGAAGTTGATCCGGTGGCGCAAAAGGCCTTGGATATGATCTTCATCCTGCATGCTGATCATGAGCAGAATGCCAGCACGTCTACCATCAGGTTGGCAGGTAGTTCGGCGGCTAATCCATTTGCTTGTGTTGCATCAGGTATCGCTGCTCTATGGGGGCCAGCACATGGTGGCGCAAATGAGGCGGTGTTACACATGCTGGATGAGATTGGCGATGTTAAAAATATTCCCAAGTTTTTAGAAAAGGCGAAAGATAAGGAAGATCCTTTCCGCTTGATGGGCTTTGGCCATCGTATTTACAAAAATTTCGATCCGCGCGCGACCCTTATTCGCAAGATGTGTCACGAGGTGTTGTCCAAGTTGGGAGATGAAAATGATCCCCTGTTTGAATTGGCGCTGAAACTGGAAGAGATCGCATTGCAGGACGATTACTTCAAGCAGCGTCAGCTTTATCCCAATGTAGATTTTTACTCCGGCATCATTTACAAAGTGTTAGGTATTCCCACCAATATGTTTACCGTGATGTTTGCCATTGCCCGGACTGTCGGTTGGGTGGCGCAATGGATGGAAATGATTGGTGATCCTGATCAGCGTATTGCAAGGCCTCGTCAACTCTATGAGGGGCCAGTTATGCGAGATTATGTTGAGTTTAGCAAGCGCAGCTAGCTCGAATTGATCAACGTTAACTAGTAAGTAGGATCAGCTCCTCAACCTTATTCAGACTAAAGCGCTGCATCGGTTTGCCTGTAGCCGGGCAACGCGGTGCGTGGCGTAAGCCATTGCGATTAAAGACAAGAAGCAGTACAGGCGCATCGTCCATAACCAGACGATAACCAGGGACTTCAATGCTTTCTCCGTTTGGCATGTTTACCCGTTGACTACAATGTTCAAACGGGATGTTTTGATTTATTAGGAACAGGCTTAATTCTTCTTGTGAGTCACTAAACAGATGCAGAATAATATCTGAATACTCGTTTGCGCTCCCATCAACAACGGCTCCAACCAGGCGTGGTTCAAATGATTCAAAAACGGTCATCGTTTGGCGGCTGATTTGTCTGAGGCGCCGCAGATGTTGCGGTTGGGTATCGGCCTTAAAGATACGTTGATATTCATTCAATGCGGCTTGAACTTCATCATTACGTGGCAGGTTATGGGTTTGTGGTGCGTGTAAGCGCAACGCAGCTTTCTGCTTTGCGGTGTGGAAATCCTTGATGCCCTCTTCGGCAATCAGGCGCGCTGCTTCTTGCGCCAGTTGATGACGCATTCGAATGTCTTTAGTGCTTGCGCTGCGTTGTGTTTTCTTACTTTCCATGCTCAAAAGAGTAATTGAGGTGGTGCTTCGCCCGTCCCTTCACTATCGGGTGTTACTACGGATTCGTCAATATCCGGCGCTTGTCTTTGTGGTACATGGTCGTTGCGGAAAACCTCAAAGATGGCATCATTCTGGCTGGGTGAGGCAAGTAGCCCCGTCTTGGGGTCAATCCGCACGGTAATCAGGCCTTCGGGTTGTTCCAGCTCGATTTCAGGCGTGCCTTCCAGCGCGCTACGCATAAATTCAATCCACATGGGCAGTGCTGCGCGGCCGCCGGTTTCTCTATCGCCGAGTGGTGTACCATCATCAAAACCGGTCCAGCTGACGGCCACCAGATCGTGATTGAAGCCGGCAAACCAGGCGTCACGCTGGTCATTGGTGGTGCCTGTCTTGCCAGCAAGGTCATTACGTCCCAGTTGCATGGCGCGGCGGGCGGTGCCGCGGCGAATGACGTCACGCATCATGCTGGTCATGAGATAAGCATTTTGGGGGGAGATCACGCGCTCCGCAAGAATGGGTTCTGGGGCCAGTTCTTCCACCAGCAGTGGATCAAGCGAATCTTCAAGTGCCAGTTCTTCGGCCTGAGATGTTAATTCTTCGTTTTGAAGAGTGGCCCGTTGCGCTTCACGCTCGCATTCAAGGCAGGCAATGGGTGGGTTCACTTCAAACAAGATGTTGCCTGTGATGTCCTCAATACGTTGGATGAAATAGGGCTCAACTCGAAATCCCCCATTGGCAAAAATGGCGTAACCACTGGCGATCTCAAGTGGCGTAACCGCGGCGCTGCCTAATGACAAGGACAAATCTTTGGGTAGTCTGCTGGGATCGAAACCAAAGCGCTGGGCATAATTAATGGCAAAGCGTATTCCGATCGCTTGCAGCAGGCGGATGGAGACCAGGTTGCGTGAGCGGGTGAGCGCTTCACGCAAGCGGGTTGGACCATAGATGCGGCCACTATAATTTTCGGGTCGCCATGAGGTTTCCAGGCCCGGGTCATCAAATACAACCGGTGCATCATTGATGATTGAGGCCGTTGTAAACCCTTTTTCTAGTGCGGCTGAATAGATAAACGGTTTAAAACTGGAGCCGGGTTGACGTTTGGCCTGGGTGGCGCGATTAAATTTTGAATAGAAAAAATCAAAGCCACCGGACAAGGCTGCTACTGAGCCATCTTTAGGATTGAGTACGACTATGGCGCCGGCCACATTTGGAATCTGGGCCAATTGCCACATGCCCTCTGGCCCTTGCTTAACGTAAACAATATCGCCAGGCTTGGCTATTTCCGCTGCACTTGAGGGTGGGCTGCCTTTGTGGCTGGTGTCGAGATAACGTGCCGCCCATGAAAGAGCATCCCAGGCCAGATCAATCTGCTCACCATTGGCCAGCATTCCCTGGGCGCTTTGTTCTTCAGTGCCCAGGATTATTGCCGGTATCAGACCGCCAACGCTGGGCAAAGCCGCAAGACGTTCAAGCACTGAGTCTGGATCAGTCTCTGGGGTGATCTCAAGATGTTCCAGTGGCCCGCGGAAGCCATGGCGATATTCATATTCAAGTAAGTTTTGCCTGAGTGCATCCTGTGCAGCGAGCTGAAGGTCAGGATTAACAGTGACGAATACCTTGAAGCCATTGGTATAAGCATCTTCACCATATAACTCGTACATATAACTACGCACCATCTCACCAATATATGGCGCTTCAAGATCAATGCTGTCACGACTGAGTCTGGCGCTAACAGTTTCCGCTTTGGCAGTCAGGTATTCATTTTCCGATATAAAGTTAACGTTAAGCATCCGCTTTAGGACATAATCCCTGCGGATCAATGCCCGCTCTTGATTGGCTATCGGGTTATAGCTGGAAGGCGCTTTGGGCAGGCCTGCCAACATGGCATACTGTGCCAGGGTCAGTTCATTGATTGGTTTGCCGTAGTAAATCTTGGCTGCACTGCCGATGCCATAAGCGCGGTTGCCTAAATAGATTTTATTAAGATACAGTTCGAGGATTTGTTGTTTGCTGAGTTCGTTTTCGATCTTAAATGAAAGAAAGATTTCGTTGATTTTGCGCAGATAGGTCTTTTCGCTGCTGAGGAAAAAGTTTCGCGCGACCTGCATGGTTATGGTGCTGCCGCCTTGTGCTTTTTCGCCAGTCATGATCAGATTGATAACCGCGCGTAGTATGCCTTGATAATCGACACCGGGATGTTCAAAAAAACGATCGTCCTCAGCGGCTAGAATGGCGTTGATCATGGTGTCAGGTATTTGATCGTATTTGAGTGGGTCGCGCTTTTTGTTGCCATATTCAGCAATGAGTTGATGGTCTTGGGTATAAACTTGAAGCGGCACCTGGAAGCGAATATCTCTCAATATTTCAACCGAAGGTAGTTGAGGGGAAAGATAAAGGTAGGTTGCTGCAATCGCGATGACGCCGAGCAGAGCGAGTCCGATTGCGGTAATAAAAGTGCGGCGGATCAGTTTATGGAAGAACTTCATGATCGATAAAGTACAAGACGCTAAAGTGTGATTGTGGCAGCAATTCTAATCTAGTAAGGCTAAGGTTTGTAATCCGGGTTCCGATGTATACTACATGAAGATATTGAGTTATATCAGGATTATCCAAGAAATATTGAATAAATATAAAGTATGCTATTAAATGCCCGATAACCCCTAAAGGCAAAATGGCGTATTAGACGTATTAATGGAATAGAAGAGAACTCTAAAATTGGACTTCTTTAAGCGAAAAGCCGCATCCCTGTTAGGATTAGACATCAGCGCAACAGCCGTTAAACTGCTCGAGTTTAGCCAGAGTGGTGATCGTTATCGCGTTGAAAGTTATTCCGTAGTGCCACTCCCCCCCCATGCGGTGGTTGAAAAGAGTATTGCCGATGTCGAATCGGTAGGTGCCGCAGTAAACAGGGCGGTGAAACGTTCCAGCTCGCGCACCCGGCTTGCAGCCGTTGCAGTCGCCGGGTCTGCGGTGATCACCAAAGTAATCAATATGCCAGCCAGTCTTGCTGAAGATGAGATGGAAGGGCAGATTGAGCTTGAGGCGGATCAATATATTCCCTATCCGCTGGATGAGGTCAATCTGGATTTTCAAATCCTGGGTCCGTCTGAATCAAGCGAGGGGGATGCCAGTGATACGGTTGAAGTCTTATTGGCCGCCTCGCGCAGTGAAAATGTTGATGTCCGGATTGCTGCTTGTGAGCTGGGTGGCCTGAATGCCAAGGTGGTTGATGTTGAGGCCTATGCTATGGAAGCTGCGTACAAACTGATCGCGCCTCAATTGACTGATGGTGGCGAAGGTCAGACAGTCGCGATTCTTGATGTTGGTGCCACCATGACCACTCTCAATGTGATACATGATTTTAAGATGATTTATACCCGTGAACAAGTCTTCGGTGGTAAACAGTTAACCGAGGAGATTCAGCGTCGTTACGGACTCTCTTATGAAGAGGCGGGCTTGGCCAAGAAGCAAGGTGGCCTGCCAGATAATTACGTGCCTGAGGTATTGCAGCCATTTAAGGATGCCATGACGCAGCAGGTCAGCCGTTCGTTACAATTCTTTTTTTCTTCCAGTCAATATAATAGTGTCGATCATGTGGTGTTGGCTGGTGGTTGTGCCTCTATCCCAGGGATTGATGAATTGATTGAAGATAAACTAGGCGTACCAACTTCAGTCGCCAATCCATTTGCCAATATGTCGTTGTCGTCAAAAATAAAGGCGCAACAACTTGCGGCAGATGCCCCTGCTTTGATGATTGCATGCGGCCTGGCATTAAGGAGTTTTGACGAATGACTCGCATCAATTTATTGCCCTGGAGGGAGGCACTACGAAAGGAGCGCAAACGGCAGTTTGCCTCTATGGTTGGTGGTGCTGCTTTATTGATGCTTGCTTCGGTGATTTATATCCATTTTCACGTCAGCGGCATGATTGAATATCAGAATTCTCGTAATGGCTTTCTCGAAAAAGAGATAGCGAAAGTAGAAGAAAAGATCAAAGAGATCCGCGAGCTGGAAACAGAGAAGAAACAGCTGCTAAATCGTATGAGTGTGATCCAGGACCTGCAAACACGCCGGCCAATGGTAGTTCACATGCTTGATAAGCTAGTCCGGGCATTGCCGGAAGGTGTTTATCTGACAAAATTGGACCAAAAAGGTGCACAGTTGTCACTTGATGGCATTGCCCAGTCGAATGCCCGGGTATCTGCATTTATGCGTAATCTTGATGCGTCCGACTGGTTCAGCAACCCCAAGCTTGGGGTGATCCAGGTGCAGGAAAAAAATGGCGCCAGATCAAGCAAGTTTAGCCTCACTGTTAAGCAGTTAACGCCGGAAGAAATCGAGACTGGCAAGGCGGAAAGAAGCCAATGAATCTGAATAATATCAATTTTGACCAGTTCAAAGGCCTGGACACGAGTGATCCTGGTTCCTGGCCCATCGCTGTTAAAGTTGTCGCGATTATAGTGGTTTGTATCGCTGTGTTAGGAGCGGGTTACTGGTTTGATACCCAGCATCAGTTGGCTGATCTTGAAAAGGCAGAGCAAAAAGAGAGCGAGTTGAAAGATACCTTTAAGGTAAAACAGCTCAAAGCGATCAATCTTGATGCATATAGACAGCAGATGGCCGAAATGGAACGCTCATTTGGTGCCATGTTGCGGCAACTGCCCAGTAAAACCGAGGTGGCAGAGTTATTGGTAGATATCTCACAAGCGGGGCTCGGGAATGGTTTAGAGTTTGAACTATTTAAGCCGCTGGCGGAAAAACCAGCCGAGTTCTATGCAGAGTTACCCATCGATGTGAGAGTGACGGGCGCCTACCATGATTTTGGTAGTTTTGTTAGCGATGTGGCCGCGCTGCCCAGAATCGTGACACTGCATGACATCACTATAACCAGCAAGGGCAGCGAGTTGTCCATGTCAACCACGGCCAAAACCTATCGCTATTTGGAGGATGGGCAATGAGCATAATGTGGAAACTTAAATCTGGTAATCTAGTTTCAATATTAATGATTGCAACTTTCCTTTCTGGCTGTAGTGGCGGCCAGTTTAATGATTTGCAAATGTTTATCGATGACATTAAATCCTCCTCCAAAGGAAGAATTGAGCCATTGCCGGAGTTTGTGCCGGTGGAAAACTTTACTTATTCGATGAGCGATTTTGGTGATCCTTTCACATCGTGGGAAACCAAAGCTATGATGGCGGCAAAGGCAGAGCAGCAAGCCAACGCTGGCGGTGGCGGTGGGCTACAGCCTGATTTGGGTCGGCGGCGTGAGCCACTCGAAGCCTTTCCTCTGGATACACTGCGCATGGTCGGCACATTGGAAAAGAGTGGTAACAGCTCGGCATTGGTGCAGTCACCAGACGGTCTTGTTTCCAGAATCGTTGTGGGTAACTACCTGGGGCAGAACTATGGTCAGGTAGTGTCTATCGGTTCTGAAGAAGTTGAATTAGTTGAGATTGTGCCAGATGGTCTGGGGTCATGGATTCAGAGACCCGCAACATTGGCAATAGTGGAATGATCCCTAGGGGAGCATGGAAATGAAGCGAATCGGTAATATGGGCGAAAGCGTGATGATTTTAAGAGATTTATGGAGCCAAACGATGCTAGGGCGAATGCTGATATTGGCTTGTGTATTGTTTGGATTATCGGTGGCTCAGGTGCACGCCCAGGAGATGGAATCTGAAAATTCGTTGGAGGCTGTCGATGTCTCCAGTCTGCCTGGCAATCGAGTGCAGATCATGTTTTCATTGGCCAATCCTGCTGCTGAACCACTGAGTTTTACTATCGATAATCCCGCCCGTATCGCACTGGATTTTCCTGCCACGCAAAACAATCTTCCTAAAAGAACGACACAAGTGGGTGTTGGGGTGGCCAGAAGCGTTAGTGCAGTTGAGGCGCGCGGCAGGACTCGTGTTGTTTTAAATCTGGTCCGCTTGGTTCCTTACGAGACGCGTGTAGAAGGGAATAATGTCTATGTCATTCTGGACAGTGTCGGAGCTGCGATGGCAATGACATCACCGCCAGTGGATAAAGACCCGACTGTATTTTCCTCACGAGAAATTTCGGCTAGTCATTCAATCAAGGGTATTGATTTCCGCCGTGGTGAAGATGGTGAAGGACGCATCCTGGTTGCTTTGTCGGATGCTGGTACTAATATCAATATACAAGAGCAGGGTGGTAAGTTGGCGATCGACTTCATGGATGCCAGTTTGCCGCAAGAGCTTGAACAACGACTCGATGTGGTGGATTTTGCTACGCCAGTGACTTTGGTTGATACATTTCGTCAAGGTAATAACGTGCGCATGGTGATTAGCGCCAAAGACAAGTTTGAGCACCTGGCCTACCAGTCTGATGATTTATTAACTATTGAAATTAAAAAGTCTCTTGAACCTACACTAGAAGATCTAAGGCTTCAGGGTGATGATCGCGCATTTACCGGTGAGCGTTTATCCCTTAATTTCCAGAATATTGAAGTGCGCGCCGTGCTGCAATTGATTGCGGATTTTACTGGAATGAATCTTGTGACCAGCGATACGGTGACTGGCAGTGTTACCCTACGGTTGCAAAATGTTCCCTGGGATCAAGCGCTGGATATTATTCTCAAGACCAAAGGTCTGGGTATGAGAAAAACCGGTAATCTGATGTTTATTGCCCCGGCGCAGGAGATTGCTGCACGAGAAAAAACCGAGTTAGAAGCCAAGCAACAGCTGCAAGAGATCGAGCCGCTTTTTTCTGAAATGATCCAGATCAACTATGCAAAAGCAGATGGAATTGCGGCACTTTTGAAAGGGCAAGAGAACTCGCACATGTCAACGCGGGGTAGCGTATCTATTGATGCCAGGACCAACACGTTATTGATACAGGATACAGCGTCATCTTTGGAAGAGATCCATAAGTTGGTTGCCAAGCTGGATGTTCCTGTGCGCCAGGTGTTGATCGAATCACGCATCGTGATTGCCAACAGCACCTATGGTAAAGATATCGGTACCCGTTTTGGTATATCGCGTGACAGCATGGGGCTCAGTCAGTCTGGTGATGGCGCGCAATTCAGTGGCACCTTGGAAGCAACCGACCAGCTGGTAAATAACGAGACGCTTACTACACCACAGCGACTGAATGTGAATCTGCCAGTGGCAGGAGCGGCCGGTTCGTTTGCCATGAGTTTGGTCAAGTTGCCCTTTGGTACTAAGGTGGATCTGGAGTTGTCAGCCATGCAGGCTGAAGGCCAGGGTGAAGTTGTGTCGTCACCTCGTGTCATCACATCTGATCAGAGAGAAGCCTTTATCGAGCAGGGTGTCGAGATTCCTTATCAGGAAGCATCCTCCTCCGGTGCCACATCAACTTCTTTCAAGACGGCAGCGCTGAGTTTGCGGGTAAGACCACAAATTACGCCTGATGATCGCATCATCATGGATCTGCAGGTGAATAAAGACAGCGTGGGTCAGGTCTTCCTGGGTGTGCCAAGCATAAACACCCGCCAAATCAATACCCAAGTGTTGGTAGAAAGCGGCGAGACGATTGTTCTGGGTGGGGTCTATGAGACTGAGACCCGCGATGATGTTAGTAAGGTGCCATTCCTGGGTGATCTGCCCTTGATTGGTGTTTTATTCCGCAACACAACCAAATCGGACGATAAGGAAGAGTTGTTAGTCTTCGTTACACCTAAGATCATTAAAGAAGGTCTGTCACTTAATTAATAATACTCGCTAGGAGGAGGGGCCATGAGATAACTCATGGCCCCTTTTTTATTGCCTAAATTAACGGTAAGGGCTCGTTTTTTGGTAAATTTACTCTTCAGACAGAGCAAATGGCGCAATATTTAATGACACACCTACCCACAAAACTCAATAATATCTTTATCGTGGGTCCAATGGGGGCGGGAAAAACAACCATTGGTAAGCAATTGGCAAAAAATCTTGGTTGGGAATTTCTCGACAGTGACCACGAAATTGTCGCTCGCACCGGTGTCCAGATCCCCATTATATTTGATGTTGAGGGTGAGGCCGGTTTTCGTAAGCGAGAAAAAAACATGATTGATGAGCTAACGCAGCGTCATCAATTGGTATTGGCCACAGGTGGTGGTGCAGTGTTGGATGAAGATAACCGGCATGTATTGAGCCAACGTGGAGTGGTTGTATACTTGCGGGCATCAGCCGAACAGTTATATAAACGCACCGCCCGTGATCGCAATCGGCCCTTGCTCCAGACCGAAGATCCCATGACTAAAATCAAGGAATTGTTGCAGCAGCGCGATCCCCTGTATCGGGAAGTGGCGGATATCGTTATGGAAACTGGAGAAGAAAATATTCGCGCGGTAGTGAAACAGTTGATGGACCAATTGAAGCAGGCAGATCTGCTTAATAGTGATTTACAGCACTAGGTAAGGGTAGAAAGAGAATGATTACACTTGATGTGGCGCTTGGTGATCGGAGCTATCCGATCTATATTGGTGCTGATTTGCTGGAACAAGTCGATTTGATTCGGCAGCACCTCGCGGGCAATGAGGTGATGATTGTCAGCAATGAAACAGTTGCACCACTTTATCTCGACAAAGTGATGGGGTCGCTCCAAGGTAAACGCGCTGAAGCCGTCATCTTGCCTGATGGCGAAGAATTTAAAACCCTGGATCACCTAAACACAATCTTTACAGCCTTACTTGAAAAGCGTTTTAGCAGACAGGTAACTATAATTGCGCTTGGTGGTGGTGTGATTGGCGATATGGCTGGCTTTGCTGCCGCATGCTACCAACGTGGTGTGTCGTTTATTCAGATTCCGACCACGCTGTTGGCACAAGTAGACTCCTCCGTGGGTGGTAAGACTGCAGTAAATCATCCCTTAGGCAAAAATATGATTGGAGCGTTTTATCAGCCCAAGTGTGTTATTGCCGACACGTCAGTGCTGGGTACGCTTGATGATAGACAGCTCAGTGCGGGCATTGCTGAAGTGATTAAGTATGGGCTAATCAAAGATAAGGCATTTCTGAGCTGGCTAGAGAACAATATGAATGCATTAGTTGCGCGTGAAACAGATGCCTTGATTTATGCGATTGAGCGCTCATGCCAGAATAAGGCTGACGTTGTGGCAGCTGATGAGTTGGAACATGGCCAGCGTGCATTATTGAATTTAGGCCATACCTTTGGTCATGCAATTGAGACAGGCATGGGGTATGGTGTCTGGTTGCATGGTGAGGCAGTCGCGGCAGGTATGTATATGGCGGCAGATCTATCGGCCAGGCTCGATTGGCTCAGTCGGGAGGACTTGGCTCGAGTCGAGCAGTTGCTTCTACGTGCAAAACTACCAGTGAGAGGCCCGGCCATCAGTGTGCAGAAGATGAAAGAATTAATGTCCGTAGATAAAAAAGTGCACGATGGCAAGATTCGGCTGGTATTGTTAAAGGCACTGGGTGAGGCTGTGGTCACCGATGAATTCGATGCGGCATTATTGGATCAAACGCTGGACCAGTGTCAGGCATAATCAAGTAAGGTGAGCGACAAGGATGGCAGAGACAACCCCCCAATTAGCCTCTTATGCCGCACACCCTCAAGCATCACGTGGCCGGGTTTTTACTGAGCCATCCCCTCAGTTCAGGAGTGAATACCAACGCGATCGTGATCGGATTGTGCACTCCTCCGCCTTTCGTAGGCTCGAATATAAAACCCAGGTGTTCGTAAACCACGAAGGCGATATGTTTCGTACCCGCCTGACTCACTCCATCGAGGTGGCCCAGATTGGTCGTTCAATTGCGCGGGCATTACAGTTGAACGAAGACTTAACCGAGGCGATTGCCTTGGCTCATGATCTTGGTCATACGCCTTTTGGTCATGCGGGGCAGGATGTATTGAATGAATGCATGCGCGACTATGGTGGTTTTGAACACAACCTGCAATCACTACGTGTCGTCGATGAGCTGGAAGAAAAATACGCTGACTTTTATGGTTTAAACCTCACCTTTGAAACACGAGAAGGGATTTTAAAACACTGCAGCCCGGATAAGGCCAGAGAACTGGACGAGCTGGGCCAGCGTTTTCTACAAAAAACACAACCAGGTTTGGAGGCGCAACTGGCAAACCTGGCCGACGAGATAGCCTATAACAATCATGATGTGGATGATGGATTACGGGCCGGCCTGATAAATATTGAACAGTTATGTGAGATCAGTCTGTTCAAGCGGCAGCATGATGAGGTGGCAGCGCGTTATCCTGAGCTTGGCGGGCGTCGTAGGGTGCACGAAATCATCAGGCGCATGATAAATGATCAAGTCTCTGATCTTGTCAATAACTCACAACAAAACTTGCTTTCTCACCAGCCGCAGTCAATTGATGATGTTAGAACATTGGCAAAATCCATGATCTGCTTCAGTGAAGATATGCGTCAACAAAATCTGCAGCTCAAACAGTTTTTGCGCAAACGGCTGTATCAGCATTATCGTGTCCGACGAATGAGTAACAAGGCGGGGCGTGTCATTCGTGAGCTTTTCACTGCTTTTATGACGGAAGCATCCATGTTGCCACCCGAGCAGTCAGATCATTGTAAAAAGCTTGAAGCAGAGCTGGGTGAGCCGGGGCGCGCAAGAGCAGTCTCTGATTATATTGCCGGTATGACCGATCGCTATGCCATTGTGGAACACGGCAGGATCTATGACCCGGCCGCATTAACCTGAATGCGAATCTATATGCAAATGGCGGCATTTGAGGATAAACCCCCGCGGTTTTATCATCTTTTTCTACAACCCGATTTAATTGAAGGTTGGACTCTGGTCAAAGAGTGGGGGTTTCAAGGCAGCGGTGGCCGTCTAAAAAAGGAGCACTATCCCGGTTATGATGAGGCTGAAAAAGCCTTAATGCTTAGCCGTGATGCACAAGCCAAACGTGGCTATCGCGTTGTATTTGTGGAAGGCCAACGCGAGCAAAGTATTGAATAATTTCTTTTGTTTTTTTCGTAGTTTTGCCACAATGGCCGCATCAGAAACATATATCCCAATATGGCCGAAAATCAAAAAATTACACCCAAATTAAGCGAGCGCTTTTCGGATCTATTTGACGTGGATGATCTGTCAAGCGAGTTGTCGGCTGACGAGGCTTCATCGCCTGTCTATTTGGAAGAATCGCGCAAACTCAGTCTGAATAAACTGCTGCATCTTGCCCCATATAGCGAGGTGCTACTGTTGCTTGGTAAGCAAGGGGTGGGCAAAACAACCTTGCTGCGAGCATTTATAGAGCGAGTGGCAACCACCTGGCGGATCAGCTCCATCAGTGCAACAGCATTAATGGATGGCAGTGCTTTTTTACGTGAAATTGCTGGGGGATTTGGTCTTGATCTGGATGTGATAGGTGCAACAGAGGATTTGCTGTGGGAGCTTAATCGTTATTTGCAGGCGGTTGGGCGCAGTGGCCGGCGTGCAATTATCATCATAGATGATGCGCACTTACTGAATGACGATGTCATCTTATTGATAGAGAGAATTCTGCTTGATGATCGTAGTGATGGTAGTGTGAGTTTGTTATTGAGTATGCGTCTTGATCAAAGTGGTAAGTTTGATCGGTTCGCCATATTAAAAGAGCGTCTTGCCTATAGCATGACGCTTGAGCCGTTTAGCATAAAGGAAGTCGAGGGATATTTACGCCAACGCATGGCGGGTAACATGGCAGAGTTTGAGTCACGCTTTACGCCAGAAGTCATTGCCGATCTGCATCAGGAAAGCGGGGGAATGGCGGAGCAAATCAATACCCTTGTGCACAAGGTGTTGGCTGAAAATAAACAGTTAGCTAAACCTAGATCGAGAAAACCCCTGTTGCTAGGCGGGATGGTTGGTGTTGTGGTTTTGGTTGCTGCCATCGTGCTCTTTTATCAAGACGAAATTAATCAAATGCTAGAAGTTCCAACTGAACCGCCGTTAGCAGATGGTGAGGTAAGAGATGCTGTCGATTTAGTTGCATCACAAGATACGGCCGTCGTTCATTTAGAAAATAACGAAAGCTTACCCATCCCAATCCCGGAGCTTGAGCAAGAAATTTCCACGGTGTTACCACAAACGCCTCCTGCGGACGGTGTGGAGCTGGGTGTATTAACTGAGACGCAGGCGTCTGGACCCGTTGTGATAGAAGAGCAAATTGCTCAGACTGAGTCTGCGACAAACGCTGCTGAGAAAACAGTTTCCGAGGTGGAAACGGATTCGCCTGAGCCTATCGTTAACACTGAACCGGCTTTAGCCCCGGCTCCAGTTGAGCCCGAATTGTCGCCCGAGCTTAAGTGGTTAGTGGCGCAGCCGGATTCGAATTACACCTTGCAGTTGATGGCCTTGGTGGATGAAAAGACAGTGATGGGCTATGTGGAAAAACTCGATATTGCCGGCCAAAGTGCTGCTTTCCCGGCCACCAAACGTGGCAAAGAGTTAATCGTGCTGGTGTCTGGCAGTTACGCTAGCAGAGCTGAAGCGACAAAAGCCGCCAGTGAAATCCCCGGAAATATTGGCCTTGGTGAGCCCTGGATTCGTTCTTTTGCCAGTGTGCGAAAAGATTGGGCTCGAAAATAACCCTTGTTTAAATTTTGGCTATAAGCTATCTCTTTGATTATTAAAGGGTAGATTATGTGCTCCTAGTTCGCGCCATTGCGCCAAACCCTCCCAGATTGTATACTCCTGTGCCTTTTGTGTCGGTTTGGTCGCCATTGGCAACTAAGCAGGTACTAAGAGATGACTCTATAACAATCAACCAGTTAGATCGTTTTGCTTATGGAACAAGGTTTATATCGCCCCGAGTTTGAAAAGGATAACTGCGGGTTTGGCCTGATCGCGCAAATGGATGGTAAGCCCAGTCACTGGCTGGTTCAGACTGCCGTTAATGCACTGGCGTGTTTAACGCATCGTGGCGCAGTGGCAGCTGATGGCAAGAGTGGTGACGGTTGTGGTTTGTTGCTGCGCAAGCCGGATGGGTTTTTGCGTGCAGCTGCGTCCGAACTCAATATAAGTCTGATGGATCAATATGCCGTCGGCATGGTTTTCCTAAGTCAGGATGCAGCTATTGCGGATGTTGCCCGTAAACAGCTTGAAAGCGAGCTGGCTAAGGAAGGTCTGCAAGTGGCTGGTTGGCGTGAAGTCCCTGTGGATCCATCAGCTTGTGGTGAAGAGTCATTTAAGAGCTTACCCCAGATTGAACAGGTTTTCGTCAATGCCCCGGACGGGATGGCGGAAGCCGATTTCGAGCGTCATCTATATATCGCGCGGCGCCGCACCGAAAAGGTGATTGAGCCGAATGATCCTGTTTTCTATGTCCCCAGTCTTTCATCACGGGTAATTTCTTATAAAGGTTTAGTCATGCCGGCCAACCTGCCGGTGTTTTATAAAGATCTGAATGAGGACACGCTAGAATCGTCCACGGCGGTATTTCACCAACGTTTCTCAACTAATACATGGCCACAGTGGCGCCTGGCGCAGCCATTCCGCTATCTGGCCCACAATGGTGAAATAAATACCGTCCAGGGTAACCGTTACTGGTCTGTCGCCCGTGGCCACAAGTTCGAAACACCACTGCTGCCGATGGAGGAAATCAGGCCGCTGGTGAGTATGAGTGGTTCCGATTCCAACAGCATGGACAACATGCTCGAGGCCTTGTTGGCCGGTGGCATGGATATCTTCCGTGCTATGCGTTTGTTGGTCCCCCCGGCCTGGCAGAATATCGAATCCATGGATCCGGATCTGCGTGCCTTTTATGAATACAGCTCCATGCACATGGAGCCATGGGATGGGCCTGCTGGAATCGTCTTAACCGATGGCCGTTACGCTGCTTGTACGCTTGACCGCAATGGTCTCCGCCCAGCCCGTTACGTGATAACCAAAGACCGTCACATTACCCTCGCGTCAGAGATCGGTGTTTACGGCTATAAACCTGAAGATGTAGTCAGCAAGGGCCGTCTCAAGCCGGGTCAGATGTTGGCGGTGGATACTGAAACCGGTAAGCTTCTATTGCCTGAAGATATAGACACCCTGCTTAAGAGCCGCCGTCCTTATAAAGAGTGGATGGTGCAGAATTCCAAGCGCCTGGAATCAAAACTGGCCGATGAGCTCGGTGAATGCAGCGTTCATTTTGATGCAGGGCAATTCAAGACTTACGAAAAACTGTTCCAGGTCAGCTATGAAGAGCGCGATCAGGTGTTGCGCGTGTTGGCGGAAAGCGGCCAGGAGGCAGTGGGTTCCATGGGGGATGATACTCCGCTGGCGGTATTATCGAAACAGGTGCGCTCAACCTATGATTACTTCCGCCAGCAGTTTGCCCAGGTAACCAACCCACCGATTGATCCGATTCGCGAAAGCATCGTCATGTCACTCGAGACTTGTCTTGGCCGCGAGCTCAATATGTTTGAAGAGACGCCCCAACATGCTGCACGCTTGTTGGTTGACTCGCCGGTGTTGTCACATGGCAAATATAAACAGCTGCTGGAGATGGATAACGCAGACTATGCGCATGAGTTCATTGAACTGAATCGCACCGGCGATCTTAAACTGGCTATCGAAGCTATCTGTGATGAGGCCGTTGCCGCGGTCAAATCAGGCAAGGTCGTGGTCGTGCTGTCTGATCGTGCTATTAGCAAAGATAAGTTGATCGTCCATGCCGCGTTGGCCACCGGCGCCGTGCATCACCGTCTGATTAGTGAAGGCCTACGCTGTGATGCCAATATTGTAGTAGAAACCGGCGGCGCCCGTGATCCACATCACTACGCAGTTCTGATCGGTTATGGCGCGACAGCTGTGTATCCTTATCTGGCATATGAGTGCCTGTGTGACATGGTGCATAAAGGTGATATCACGGACCTGCGGCCAGAAATCGTAGAACAAAACTACCGCAAGGGTATCGCCAAGGGTCTTTACAAAATCATGTCGAAGATGGGTATCTCCACTATCGGCAGTTATCGTGGTGCCCAGCTGTTTGAAGCGGTTGGTTTAAGCAAAGACGTGGTTGATCTCTGTTTTACCGGCACTACGGCTCGAATACAGGGGAGTGGATTTGAAGACCTTCAGGCAGACCAGCAACAGTTGCACAAATTGGCCTGGAATCCCCGTAAGCAGGCGTCTCAGGGCGGTTTGCTGAAATACGTCCACGGCGGCGAAGATCATGCTTACAATCCTGACGTGGTACACACACTTCAAGCAGCAGTCGCTTCGGGTGAATACAGTGACTGGGAAAAACATGCAACGCTGGTTAATAACCGTGCGCCGATTTCGCTGCGCGATATGCTCAAGCTACGCGGTGACGTCACGCCCATTCCATTGGAAGAAGTGGAGCCAGCGGAATCCCTTTTTAAACGTTTTGACTCGGCCGCAATGTCTCTCGGTGCTTTGTCACCCGAAGCCCATGAGACGCTGGCCGAGGCCATGAATCGTCTTGGTGGCCGTTCCAACTCGGGTGAGGGTGGTGAAGACCCTGTCCGTCATGGCACCGTTAAGCGCTCCAAGATTAAGCAAGTTGCGTCGGGCCGTTTCGGCGTTACCCCCGCTTACCTGCGCAGTGCTGAAGTGCTGCAGATCAAGGTGGCCCAGGGTGCCAAGCCCGGTGAAGGTGGGCAGTTGCCGGGTCATAAGGTTAATGACCTGATTGCTGAATTGCGTTACTGCAAGCCCGGTGTTGGTCTGATTTCGCCGCCACCGCATCATGATATCTATTCCATTGAGGATCTGGCCCAGCTGATCTTTGACCTCAAGCAGGTCAATCCTGACGCGCTGGTGTCGGTCAAGCTGGTGGCCGAGGCCGGTGTCGGCACCATCGCCGCCGGTGTCGCCAAGGCCTATGCCGATCTGATCACTATCGCTGGTTTTGACGGTGGCACGGGTGCTTCGCCGCTGACTTCGGTTAAGTACTGCGGCAGTCCGTGGGAACTGGGCCTGACCGAAACTCATCAGACCTTGCGGGCCAATAACCTGCGTGACAAAGTACGGTTGCAGACAGACGGTGGCCTGAAGACAGGCCTCGATGTGATCAAGGCTGCTATTCTCGGCGCCGAAAGTTTCGGTTTTGGTACCGGTCCGATGGTCGCCATGGGATGTAAATATCTGCGTATTTGTCACCTTAACAACTGCGCTACTGGCATCGCCACCCAAGACAATGTGTTGCGCATGAAATACTTCACGGGCAATGCCGAGAAGGTGATGAACTATTTTCGTTTTATCGCCGAAGAGACCCGCCGCCTGATGGCTCAGCTGGGTGTGCGTACATTGAACGAGTTGATTGGCCGGGTTGACCTGCTGCAAGCGATTGATGGCGAAACGGCTAAACAGCAACGGCTTGATATGTCTCCAATTCTTTATGCCGGTGACGCAGACAAGCCGCAATATTGTCTGGCGCCACGAAATGAACCCTTCGACAAGGGTGAGCTCGCTGAGCAGATGGTTAAGGATGCTCTGTCTGCCATCGAGAACAAGTCAGGTGGCGAATTCACTTATACATTAAGAAATGTCCACCGTTCTATTGGTGCCCGCCTGTCGGGTGAAATTGCTTCACGTCATGGCAATCTTGGCATGTCAGGTTCACCGATCACCCTGCGTATGTTGGGTACCGCTGGCCAGAGTTTTGGTGTCTGGAATGCCGGTGGCTTGAATATGTATCTGGAAGGTGATGCCAATGATTATGTCGGTAAAGGCATGGCTGGCGGCAAATTGGTTATTTATCCACCCAAGGACAGCGGCTTTGTCAGCCACGAGACCACCATCATCGGCAACACCTGCCTTTATGGTGCCACCGGTGGCAAGCTGTATGCGGCAGGTCTGGCTGGTGAACGTTTTGGTGTGCGCAACTCTGGTGCCAGCGCCGTGGTCGAAGGTATTGGCGACCACGGATGTGAATACATGACTGGCGGTTTGATCACCGTGTTGGGTTCAGCCGGAGTTAATTTTGGTGCAGGGATGACAGGCGGCTTCGCCTACATCTATGACGAAGACGGCAGCTTCGTTGATCGCTACAACCACGAGCTGATTGATGTGCACCGCGTTGTGCCTGAGCATATGGAGGCTCAGCGTAACCATCTGCGTCAAGTGATAGAAGAGTTTGTTGCCGAAACCGGTAGTGCCCGGGGTCAGGAAATTCTGGACAATTTTATGGATGCGGCGGCCAAGTTCTGGCTGGTTAAGCCGAAGGCGGCTGAGCTTGAATCATTGCTTGAAGATTTGCAACGGGCAGCGGCCTAAGCAGTTTTGGTATCAATCAACTACGATTAAGCGCTGAAGATTATGGGTAACACATTTCAATTTATCCAGGTGGATCGTCAAGACCCAGCCAAAAAACCGGCTGAAATCCGCATCAAGAAATACCGCGAGATCTATGGCGGTTTTGACCAGGCACAGGCGGCCGAACAGGCCGATCGTTGTATCGCTTGTGGCAATCCTTATTGTGAATGGAAATGCCCGGTACACAACTATATTCCGGACTGGTTAAAGCTGATTGCCGAAGGCAAGATCGAACAGGCGGCAGAGTTGTCACATCAAACCAATTCATTGCCCGAAATTTGTGGCCGTGTTTGCCCGCAGGACCGTCTCTGTGAAGGTGCCTGTACCCTGGGTGAAGGTGGGTTCGGCGCCGTTACCATTGGTTCAGTAGAAAAATACATTTCCGATACCGCCTTTGATAAAGGCTGGCGACCCGATCTGTCGCATGTGAAGGATACCGGCAAGAAAGTAGCCGTTATCGGGGCTGGCCCGGCCGGCCTCGGTTGCGCCGATGTGCTGACCCGCAACGGCGTCAAGGCAGTGGTTTATGATCGCAACCCTGAAATTGGCGGCCTGCTTACCTTTGGCATTCCCGAATTCAAGCTGGAAAAAGAAGTGGTCAAACGCCGCCGCGACGTTATGGAAGGTATGGGCGTCGAATTTGTGCTTAATTGTGATGTGGGCAAGGATATCGACTTTAACCAACTGCTCGACGAATACGATGCCGTGTTTCTCGGTATGGGCACCTACACTTATATGAAGGGTGGCTTTCCAGGTGAAGATTTGCCGGGTGTCTATGAAGCATTACCGTTCCTGATCTCGAATGTGAATGACTGCCTTGGTTATGAGCAGGGCGAAAGCGGATTCATCAACATGGATGGCAAGCGTGTTGTTGTTTTGGGTGGTGGTGATACTGCGATGGATTGTAACCGTACCTCAATCCGCCAAGGTGCAGCGAGTGTTAGCTGTGCCTATCGCCGCGACGAAGCCAACATGCCAGGTTCGAAACGCGAAGTTGCCAATGCCAAGGAAGAAGGTGTGCAATTCCTCTTCAATCGTCAGCCGGTTGAGATTGTGGGTGATGGTAAAGTCGAAGGCATCAAACTGTTGACCACACAATTGGGTGAGCCTGATGAGCGTGGCCGTCGTCGTCCTGAGCCAGTGCCCGGTTCTGAAGAAGTGATTCCATGTGACCATGTCATCATTGCCTTTGGTTTTCAACCCAGTCCATCGCCGTGGTTTTCTGAATACGGTATCGAAATGGATGAGCGTGGTCGGGTCAAGGCGCCAGCCGATGGTCAGTTTAAGCACCAGACAACTAATCCTAAAATTTTCTCTGGTGGCGACATGGTGCGCGGTTCTGATCTGGTGGTTACCGCTGTCTTCGAAGGCCGTACCGCTGCTGAAGGTATACTTGATTACCTCGAAGTATAAATATGCAACGTCCAGCTCACACCTGATTTGCCCGATTACGGCGTCAAAAATGCTCATTTACACTTGTAAACTGCGCGTTTTTTCCTTGTACTCGAACAAATCAGGCGCAATCTGAACGTTACAAAAAATAGTCGCCATTGGCGACATAACCATGTGAGATTTACATGAGCGAATTAAAGAATGATCGTTTTCTGCGTGCTCTGCTGAAAGAGCCTGTCGACTATACGCCGGTGTGGATGATGCGCCAGGCAGGCCGTTATCTGCCAGAGTACAAGGCCACGCGTGCCCAGGCTGGCAGCTTCATGGATCTGTGTAAAAACGCTGAACTGGCCTGTGAAGTGACCATCCAGCCTTTGGATCGATTTCCGCTCGACGCTGCCATTCTGTTTTCCGATATTCTGACCATTCCCGATGCCATGGGTTTGGGGCTACGCTTTGAAGCAGGCGAAGGCCCGGTATTTGATAATCCTGTGCGTAGCGAAGCCGACGTCAACAATCTGTTCGTGCCCGACCCTGAAGGCGAACTGCAATACGTCATGAATGCCGTGCGTACAATTCGTAAAGAATTAGATGGCCGCGTACCTCTGATTGGTTTTTCCGGTAGTCCTTGGACCTTGGCGGTCTACATGGTTGAAGGGGGCGGCACTAAGGATTATGCAAAAGTGAAAGGCATGATGTTTGATCGCCCTGACCTGATGCACAAGCTGCTCGATACCACGGCGCAATCGGTCACTTCCTACCTGAATGCCCAGATCGAGGCCGGTGCCCAGGCTGTGCAAATATTTGATACCTGGGGTGGTGTGCTGACCCCGTGTGACTATCAAGAATTTTCTCTGCGCTATATGAAGCAGATTATTGATGGCCTGATTCGTGAAAAGGATGGCCGCAAGGTGCCGGTGATCCTGTTTACCAAGGGTGGAGGTCAGTGGCTCGAGGCCATGGCCGAGACCGGTTGTGATGCTTTGGGGTTGGACTGGACTATCAACATCGGTGATGCGCGTGCCCGCGTCGGTGATAAAGTGGCGCTGCAGGGTAATATGGATCCATCAACTTTGTATGCCTCGCCCGAACGTATCCGCGAAGAGGTGGCGACTATACTGGAAAGTTATGGCAAGGGTTCCGGTCATGTCTTCAATCTTGGCCATGGCATTCATCAGCATGTCAATCCGGAACATGCCGGTGCCTTCGTTGATGCAGTGCATGAACTAAGTGCCAAATACCATCTTTAGTCCGCCAATGAACGCGAATGGACGCAAATATGGTATGTGGATTTATTCGTGTTTATTTGCGTGTATTTGCGGATAAACATTAGACTCAGAGAATTAAGCCGATGATGCCGGAAAAATTTAGCAAGCTGCGTGACATGGAATCCTTCACCGATGAGTTGTTTAATCGCATCGTTGCCTTTCAGTCAAAGGAACACCCGGCCTGGGATTCAAGCCAGCCCTTTGCCGAGCGCATCAAGAACATCGCACTACATAATTTGATATTCAGTAATCCGGATCGTGATCCAAAAGAACTCGGCCCGACCATTGCCCATTTCTATCCGCTGCGGGAAGAAAATCGTGCCCTAGTCTATTACGCCAAACATGTCGCTGAAAACCCGACCGTGCTGGATATTCATGCACGTAATGGTTTCATCGGCAGTCTATTGGCACGCGAAGGAGTCAAGGTCGTAGGATTACGTGACCCGAATGAGAAGCCAAACCAGATTGCCGATTATTATGATGCGGAAAATTATGAGCTGCGCCAAGGCAAACTGGACGATGTGGACTTCCCCGTCGATGTGGTTTTTTCTGCCTGGATGCCGTCCGGTGAGAATTTCACCCCGGATATCGTCAAACTGAAGCCGAAGCTGATCATTTATGTCTATACAGAACACCTCAACGAGCACAGCAAGTTGTGGCAAACCGGCACTGAAGCAGCCTTTAACGACCTGCCCGAAAACTATCGTATTATTGATGAATGGTCCATTGCCCGGCCTGAAAATCTGTTACAGGAAGCCTGGCCTGATCTAAGTCCAAGCATTGAAGAGACGCGCCACGTGCGCATCTTTGCTGAACAATCGGTAGACGATATTCCCCAATACGCCCCGGAACAAATGGCCGAACCCTATGACTGGGAGGCTGATTTGGAAATGGCCCTGCTAGCGATCGAGGCAAAAGAACATCTGCGTTCTCGTGGCATCGCCGTATAGTTAGTATCTGATTGCCGCAATGGCGGTCTGCAATCCATCTCCTAGCTAGTGTCCGTCCATAAACACTAACACCATGAAATTAAATACAAAAATCGGCATATGCGAGTAAAAAGTTCCGGTGATGTTTGCTATCCTTGTTATCTAAAACATTGAAAACAATGA
>CALZIO010000003.1 GCA_945787785.1 uncultured Chromatiaceae bacterium | reverse complement strand
CAGCAATGCCAACTGCGTCACCAACCTTTTGCCTTGTCACCTGACTTGCTGCAGGGGCCATTACACCGCTGATATCCATACTTATACTCCTAAGTTTGGATCCGACATCCGGTGTGGGATCAAGAAATAAACTAACTGTCAGTAGGGTTATCGACCCGAAAATCACTGAGCTTTAGGCTAACTTAATAATTATTTTATGGTTTTAGCTCCAGGGCAACCAAAGCGTAATTTGGGCTCCACCCATGCTAGCTCGGGTAATTTTTAGCTGCCCTTGGTAGAGCTCGACAATATTTTGCACCATGGCCAGCCCCAAGCCATGGCCACTGGTTTCGGCATCTGCCCGCCCACCACGGGAAAGTACCGTATCTATATGTTTTTCTTCGATTCCTGGGCCATCATCACATATTTTGATCATAAGACCGGTTTCATCACCACCATCAAACTCCGCTCGCCGGATCTTGATCTCGATACGCTGTTTAGCCCACTTGAAGGCGTTATCTATCAAGTTACCCAGCAATTCCATCATATCTCCCTCCTGGCAATGAAATTCCAGCCCTGATTCACTTTCAATATGGCATTGAATGTTTTTGTCGCCATAGACCTTGGTCAGGGCGTCCGTAATTTTTTGCGTGATAGCTTGCAGATCCACCGGGGCCATTAGCGCAGTACGACCCGACGTAGCTGCCCGCTGCAGCTGGTATTGCACAATCTGATCCATGCGTTCGACCTGCTCCTCCACCGTCGTTTGCATACCGCTAACTGACTGGTTGGGTAACTCGATTGCACCACGCAACACGGCTAGCGGTGTCTTGAGGCTATGGGCCAGATCGCCAAGACTGGCCTGATAGCGCTCTTCATGTTCCCGGTTGGTTTGAATCAAGGCATTCAGATTATCCGTCAGGCCACGCAATTCCTTAGGGTATTTACCGTGTAGCTCGATATTGCGGCCTGACTCAATATCTTGCAGATCCTCCGCCACTTCACGCAGTGGCGCCAAGCCCCAACGCAAGATGATAGTTAGCATGATCAGCAGGATAAGTGTCACACCGCCCAGCCAGGCCCACAGGTTTTGCCGAAACTCTAGTTGCTGTTGATTGAAACGCGCCAGGCTTTCTGCCACAGCAAAGGTATATCCTTCTTTTATCCTCACCTGTTCACCCCAGGTGAGGCCTAAACTGTAGACAAGCACAGGCTCGCCCTCGGAAGTATTCAAATATTGATAACGCCCCTCACCACGCCCAAGACCACCCTGGATAGGAATAGTAATGCCATTCATTGATAGCGAAGACCAAACTGCCTTGCCATCATTACCAATAATCTTGGCATACAAACCTGAACGTTCGCTAAAGAAACGCGTTTCGGGCAAGGCATAAATGAGGCGCATAGAACCGTCCTCTGCCAAATCGGCAGCGGCAATCAGCGCATTGAGATGCACCTGTAACCGCTCTTTGAACGACTCTTCAGTGCTGGCATGAAAGGACCCTTCCAGGGTAATTCCGGTCACACCGAGAAAACTAAACAAGATAATACTGGCCGCAATTAACATGCGACTATTGATGGAAAGAGTCACTCCTCACCCTGCGCTAAAGTAAAACGATACCCCCGGCCACGTAGCGTCTCGATCGGATGTAGTTGATTGTCAGGATCAAGTTTACGCCGCAGACGACCAACAAACACCTCGATAACGTTACTATCACGGTCAAAATCCTGCTCATAGATATGATCCGTGAGATCTGTTTTTGAAATTACCTTGCCAGCATTCAACATCAGGTACTCAAGTACCTTATACTCATAAGCCGTCAACTCTAATTCATTACCATTGAGCAACACTTGTTGAGTCGAGGTATTTAAACGGACTGAACCATACTCAATTTCTGGACTGGATATACCAGCAGCACGCCGGATCAGCGCTCTGACGCGTGCGACAAGCTCTTCGATATGGAAAGGTTTAACCAGATAGTCATCTGCTCCAGCTTCCAGGCCGTCCACTTTATCCTGCCAACGTCCGCGTGCTGTCAGAATGAGCACTGGAAATGTCTTTCCTGTCGCACGCAAGCGCTGCAGCAGCTCAATACCCGAAAGCTTGGGCAAACCGATATCTACAATAGCGGCGTTTATGGGGTATTCATTGCCAATGAATAACCCCTCTTCGCCATCAGCAGCAACATCAACAGCATAGCCTTCATCTTTAAAACGCTGTTGTAACTGCTTCCGCAAATCAATTTCATCTTCAACAATCAATAGTCGCATGACTGTACCTGAACTAAATAAGACAGCACACAAGCATAACCGGAATTGAGAGAGTTTTGGATGAATAAGGGAAAATAAAAAAAGCCCTAGGCTGTCGAGGGGGGGACTTCGACTTGCCTAGGGCTGATTTGAAAGAACGTTAGTTCTAAGTATTTCTTATTACTTACAGGCCAAGAATGAAGTCAGCCAGTTTTTCGATGTCCGCGTCAGCAACACGAGGTGAGTAAGGAGGCATTGGAACACCACCAGTTACTGAAGTCCACTTACCTTTACTACCTTTCTTGATAGATGCGATCACAACATCGCGAGACTCACCTTTAGCGGCAACGTCTTTCCATGCAGGACCAACAACTTTGGCATCTACACTGTGACAAGCTAAACAACCACTTTTCTTAGCCAAGTCCAGATCAGCCATTGCAGGTGCAGCAACGAAAGCAGAAGCCAGAACAGCTGAAGCAATAATACCTTTCATTTAATTTCTCCTCTTGAAATGATGAATCAACTCTTGTCGATTCACTTTTTAGTCCCTCCGCTTATCCTCTCGGAAAAGCTAAACCCCTTCAGGGCTGACTACAAGATACCTAACTGAAACTGAATATTTGCTGAATAAAAGCGAATAAAACAAACTAAAAAAAAGGGGTTGTAGCAGCTTTAAGTGCTGCTATAACAAGAGATTAGTTAGGCTGAGCGGCGCAAGGCCTCAATTCGCTCTTCCAAAGGTGGATGGCTCATGAACAGTTTCTTGATGCCCTGACCAATACCGCCAGCGATACCAAAGGCAGCCAACTCATCAGGTAACTGTGCCGGACCGGGACCGGTACTACGCTTGAGGCGCTCCAGTGCCGCGATCATCTTTTGACGGCTCGCCAGATTGGCGCCTCCTGTATCGGCACGGAATTCACGTTGGCGGCTAAACCACATCACGATAGTCGAAGCCAGGACTCCCAAGACAAGTTCAGCAATAATCGCCGTGACCCAGAAGGCCGGGCCATGCCCCTGCTCGGTTTTGAACACGACACGGTCAACCGTGTGGCCGATGACGCGGGAAAGAAAAATCACAAAGGTATTCACTACACCCTGAATTAGGGTCAGGGTCACCATATCGCCATTCGCGACATGAGCAACCTCGTGCCCCAACACGGCCTCAACCTCATCTTTGTCCATGCTATTGAGCAAGCCGCTACTCACCGCCACCAAGGCTTTATTGCGGTTCATCCCTGTGGCAAAGGCATTGGGCGCTTGTGAAGGGAAGATCGCCACCTCTGGCATCCCAATTCCGGCACGCTCGGCCTGACGCCTAACAGTGTCGACCAACCAACGCTCAACCTCATTGGATGGCTGCTCAATCACCTGGGCACCGGTCGACCTTTTTGCCATCCATTTCGATATGGCTAGGGAAATGAATGATCCGCCAAAGCCAATCACAGCTGCAAAAATCAGTAGGGACTTCAGGTCGAGACCCACACCCTGCTCATCGAGAATTCTTTCCACGCCCAGTAGACGCAGGGAAATACTCAACACCACGATTATTGCCAGGTTCGTGGCCAAAAACAGGAATATACGTTTCATTGATCCTCCAGTTAGAATTTCTAGTGCACCCTAAATAAATATCAGTTCGATTAGATGGGGTCAAAAAACCAAAGTTCAAGGCAGCGGTATTTTCTGACAAACTATCAACCTGGGATTTCAATATATCAAATTATCTTACGACGGTTAGATATGGCCATGCGCTGGCCGATGAAGCTTACACCGTTAACTAATCGCCGCTAAAACAACAGGACCAACCGCAGCCAGATGAACCGAAAACACCCTTCAAATAGCGGATGGTTATCGTTTCGCTCTTCGGCCTGGTGGCAAAAGCTTAATAAGCAGTCACTACGCCAGGACTTGTTCGCCGGTCTAACCGGTGCGGTAATCGTATTGCCGCAAGGGGTGGCCTTTGCCATGCTGGCTGGTCTGCCAGCCGAATATGGTCTCTACACCGCCATTGTACCGGTCATAATCGCTGCCCTGTTTGGCTCATCTCACCATCTCATGTCCGGCCCCACAACCCCTATTTCAATAGTGGTATTTACCACCGTCAGCGCGCTGGCTTTACCTGAAACCCCCGCCTATATCTCTCTGGTTCTGACACTCACCTTCATGGTGGGATTATTCCAATTGGTGATGGGCCTGGCGCGCATGGGCATGTTGGTCAACTTCATCTCCCACTCGGTGATCATCGGCTTTACTGCCGGCGCAGCACTGTTGATCGTTACTTCGCAAATGAAAAATGTCTTGGCACTTGAGCTGCCGAGAAATCTCGATTTCTGGAATAACTGGTACCAGATTTTTCAGCAATTACCAGACACCAATCTCTTCTCCCTGACCGTTGCCATTGCGACACTCGTGACAGCCTTACTGATTCGCCGCCTACTACCTAACTGGCCATCACTGTTTATCGCCATGGTAGTCGGTGCCATTGCCGCAGAGCTATTAGGTGGCGCTGAAAAAGGTATTCAGCTGGTCGGCTCACTGCCAAACCATCTACCACCACTTTCCAGTCCCGATCTGAATCTCAACACCATTGGCCAACTCGCGTCAGGGGCCTTGGCCATCGCTCTGTTGGGATTGATGGAAGCCGTCTCCATTGCCCGTAGCATTGCTGCCCAGAGTCACCAATCCCACGATGCCAATCGCGAATTTATTGGCCAGGGGCTCTCTAATCTGGCTGGCAGTTTCTTTTCAAGTTACGCCTCGTCCGGCTCCTTCACCCGCTCCGGCGTCAATTATCGTGCGGGTGCACAAACCCCGCTCGCCGCCGTCTTTAGCGCCCTGGCTGTTGTATTGATAATATTATTTGCCGCACCGTTGGCCGCTTATCTACCCATTCCGGCAATGGCCGCAGTGTTGTTACTAGTCGCATTTAGACTGGTGGACTGGCATCACATCAAAGTCATCTTCAAGGCAAACCCGGTTGATGCGGCCGTACTCAGCACCACCTTCATCGCCACCCTGTTTGTTGAGCTGAGCTTTGCGATCTATGTCGGGGTGATGTTGTCATTGGTGTTACATCTGAACCGCATTTCCTATCCCAGCATTCTGAACTTGCACCCAGAGCAAGATTCACCTGATCGCCGTTTTATTGCTGCCGCCCCCGGTGAAGAATGTCCACAACTGAAAATTATCCGCATCGATGGCTCACTCTTTTTTGCTTCCAGCAATTACATCGAACGAAGCTTGCGCGATATGGATGAAGACAACCCTGAACAAAAACATATCCTAATCATTGGCAGTGGCATTAACTTCATCGACGTCGCCGGCGCTGAGTTATTGATTCGTGAAGCACAACGGCGGCGTAAATTAGGTGGCGATCTGTACCTCTGCGCGGTCAAAGAAGGTGTCTGCAATATCCTGAAAAAGGGCGGATACATTGACCAGTTCGGCCGCGAGAATATCTTTGACAGCAAGGCCGAGGCGATTCAAGTGATTTATTCAAAGCTTGATATGGAGCGCTGCCAGCAATGCAGCCTGCGCATCTTTACCGAATGTGCAACGGACGTAGGGTGCGCCGCGCGCACCAATCGCTAAACATATTCAATACTTTATGACAAAAGGTGCGCACGGCGCACCCTACGTCCAGTTTGACTAGTTATTCCCCAAGCGAACTGCGATCTACCCGCTGAAAACCGCGCGGTAATTTATTCCCTCGGCGACCTCGCTCACCATGATAATGCTTAAGATCCGAACCCTTGAGCGTGGTGTGACGTTGGCCGCAGTAGAGCGTAAGCTTTTCACCTTCCGGCACACTATTGATAGTAACCACATACTCGTCACGACTGGCCACTCGCGCACCCGGGATAGAGATGATCTTGTTGCCCTTACCTTTACTCAACTCTGGCAGCTCGGCAAGAGGAAACACCAACATGCGCCCCTCAGTGGTGATTGAAACAACTTGATCCGTTGCCACATCCTTGATCAGCGCAGGCGGCAATACCCGCGCACCTTTTGGCAAATTCAGGATCGCCTTACCATTTTTATTTTTCGTTATCAGATCACCGAGCCTGGCAACAAAGCCGTAACCGGCATCCGTAGCGAGCAGATAGCGGTCCGCCTCCGCCCCCATCATTACCCCAACAAAGGTGGCGCCCGGGGGGGGATTCAAGCGCCCGGTCAACGGTTCACCCTGGCCACGGGCGGAAGGTAAAGTATGGGCCGACAAGGCATAACAACGGCCGCTGGAATCGATGAACACCGCTAGCTGATTACTGCGACCCCGTGCAGCTGAGAGAAAACCATCACCAGCCTTGTAGTTGATAGTACTCGGATCGATCTCGTGACCCTTAGCAGATCGGACCCAGCCCTTTTCCGACAACACCACCGTGACGGATTCAGCCGGTGTCAACGCAGTTTCATCCATAGCCTCGGCCGCCTCACGCGCGACAATCGGTGAGCGGCGCTCATCGCCATACTTCTCGGCATCTTCCATCAGTTCTTTGCGAATCAGGGTCTTCATCCGTGCTTTTGATGCCAGGATCTTTTCCAGCATGTCACGTTCTTTGGCCAGCTCATCCTGTTCGGCCTTGATCTTCATCTCTTCCAGCCGTGCCAACTGGCGTAACTTGGTATCGAGAATGTAATCGGTCTGTTCTTCGGTTAGATCAAAACGCTTCATCAACACCTTTTTCGGTTCTTCCTCGGTGCGAATGATATGGATCACTTCGTCTAGATTGAGGTAAGCGATCAACATGCCTTCCAACAGATGCAGGCGACGATTCACCTTATCGAGACGATATTGCAAACGGCGGCGCACCGTCTCGGTACGAAAAGTAAGCCACTCTTTCAACATCTGGAGTAGATTTTTGACCTGAGGTTTGCCATCAATGCCGATCACATTAAAGTTGACCCTATAGGTCCGCTCCAGATCTGTGGAAGCAAACAGGTGTGACATCAAGGCCTCTATATCAACACGACTCGAGCGTGGTGTGATCACCAGACGGGTGGGATTTTCGTGGTCAGACTCATCCCGCAGATCTTCGACCATAGGCAGCTTTTTGGCGGTCATCTGAGCGGCGATTTGCTCCAGCACCTTGGCGCCAGACACCTGATGCGGCAACGCGGTGACGATAATGTCGCCATCTTCGCGCTCAAACACGGCACGCATTCGTATTCCACCATGGCCTGTTTCATACATTTTCAGGATATCTTCACGCGGCGTGATGATTTCCGCCTCGGTGGGATAATCCGGCCCCTGAACATGCTCACACAGGGCGATCACATCGGCCTTGGGCTCTTCCAACAACCGAATACAGGCACTCACCACTTCGCGCATATTGTGGGGTGGGATATCCGTCGCCATACCCACGGCAATACCCGTGGTGCCATTCAGCAACAAATTCGGCACACGTGCCGGCAAAACCGATGGCTCTTCCAAGGTGCCATCAAAATTAGGCACCCAATCCACCGTGCCTTGTGACACCTCACGCAGCAGCAACTCGGCATACGGCGTCAGGCGGGATTCTGTATAACGCATGGCGGCAAACGATTTGGGATCATCCGGTGATCCCCAATTGCCCTGCCCATCCACAAACGGGTATCGGGTTGAAAATGGCTGCGCCAACAACACCATCGCCTCGTAACAGGCACTGTCACCATGGGGATGAAACTTACCCAACACATCACCCACCGTGCGGGCCGATTTCTTGAATTTGGCTGTGGCTGACAATCCCAATTCAGACATGGCGTAAACAATGCGTCGCTGCACCGGCTTTAAACCATCACCGACGTGAGGTAATGCCCGGTCCAAAATGACGTACATGGAATAGTCTAGATAGGCCTTTTCAGTAAACGTTTTAAGCGGTAGCTGCTCAATACCGTGGTCCTGACGTTCGATTTCACTCATGCGCTTGACTGCCTGCTGGTTTATTTTGTGCGGGCTATTATACCGAGACATTGACACACTGACAGGACTGCTTGAAAACTCTACTGCACGCAATATAAAGCGGCGTTACAATCAATCTGTAGGTCTGGTACAACTGGCACAATTGGAATCGTATGGAGACGACAACAGCCGTAAATACGTCAGCCTGGAGTTATGAACTGCTTCCACAAGAACCAGACACCCTGCAAATGCGGCTGGCAGGTGACTGGCGCTTGCAAAGCGGCATACCCCATGTCGAGACGCTGGTCAGCCAAATCGATTCCAGCCCTAAACTGCAATCTTTAAATTTCGATAGCCAACAACTCAACAGCTGGGACACGGCATTGGTGGTGTTCCTGCGCAACTTTATCCACAACATTCAAGCACGTGGTATTCACGCCGATCTGAGCGGCCTGCCCGCAGGCGTCCAACGCTTGCTGAATTTGGCAGAAACCGCACCCAGTCGCGGCCGTGACGATGAAATGTTTGAGAAAGACTCGTTACTTAATCATGTGGGTGAAACCACTCTCGAGTTTTGGTACGGCGCGCCTAAGGCACTAAACTTCATCGGCGACTGTGGCATTGCCCTGTTTAACACCTTGCGAGGCCGTGTTCGTTTCCGCCGCGTCGATCTTGGCCTGCTGCTGCAAGGGGCCGGACCACAGGCATTACCCATTGTGTCGTTGATCAGCTTTCTGGTCGGCCTGATCCTTGCCTACATGGGCGCGGCCCAATTGGCAATGTTTGGCGCCCAAATCTATATCGCCGACCTGGTTGGTATCGGCATGGTGCGCGAGATCGGCGCCTTGATGACCGGCGTGATCATCGCAGGCCGCACAGGTGCGGCGTATGCCGCTGAGATAGGCACCATGCAGGTCAATGAGGAAATCGACGCCCTCAAGACCTTTGGTATCTCGCCAATTGATTTTCTCGTGGTGCCAAGGCTGTTAGCACTGGTGTTAATGATCCCATTGCTGACCCTGTATGCCGATCTGGTCGGTATATTGGCGGGCTTGGCGGTAGCTGTCACTATCTTCGATATCAGCGCTTTCGAGTACTATGTCCAAACACTGCGCACCATGGAGATGAGCCATGTGTTGGTTGGGCTAAGCAAGGCAGTCGTCTACGGTATTTGTATTGCCATCGCCAGTTGCTTGCGCGGTATTCAATGTGGCCGCAGCTCTGCAGCGGTGGGGCAAGCGACAACTTCTGCGGTAGTGACCAGTATTGTTTTCATTGTTATTACTGCGTCAATCATGACGATCATCTATCAAAAGCTGGGAATCTGAGAATGCAACAGGTAGCGATTGCCCCACAAGTGAATAACGCACATATCGAAGTGTGTGATCTCACGGCTGCCTATGGTGACTATATCGTTCAGCAATACCTGAATTTCTCTATTCAGCGTGGCGATATTTTCATCATCATGGGCGGCAGTGGCTGCGGTAAAAGCACGATCCTGCGCCATTTGATTGGCCTGCAAGAACCGGCCAAGGGTGAAGTCTTTATCAACCAGGTGAACTTCTCACACGCCCCGCACAATCAACAAGAACAGATCAAACGCAGCTTTGGTGTGTTATTTCAGAGTGGCGCGCTATTCAGCGCCATGACGGTGGCAGAAAATATAGCTTTGCCTCTAAGTGAGTACAGCATCCTGAGTAAATCTGACATCCGTGACGTAGTAGATTACAAACTGGCCTTGGTAGGGCTGGCCGGTTGCGCTGATCTCTACCCGGCAGAGATCAGCGGCGGCATGCGCAAACGCGCCGCTCTGGCACGCGCCATGGCCCTTGATCCGGAAATTCTTTTCTTCGACGAACCCTCCGCTGGTCTTGATCCAGTCAGCTCACGCCGCCTGGATGAATTGATCCTTGAACTAAACGCCAGCCTTGGAACGACTATCGTAGTCGTAACGCACGAATTGGCGAGTATCTTCGCGATCGGTAATAATTCAATATTCCTCGATGCGGAGGCCAAGACCATGATCGCCAGCGGCAATCCGAGACAGCTAAAGAATGAGTGTCCGGATGAACGTGTCCGGGCCTTCCTCAACCGGGGAGAATTATGAGTCGCCGCGCCAACGCCACCCTCATCGGCCTATTTATCGTCGGCGCCATCATTCTCGCCATTGGCGCAGCTTTCCTGTTCGGCAGCGGTGTATTGCGTGACAAGTACCGCTTCGTCATGTTTTTCGACAGCTCGGTAAGGGGCTTGGACATTGGTGCCCCGGTTAATTTTCGTGGCGTTAAGATCGGCAACGTCACCGATGTGCATCTAATGGTCGATCCCGACACACTGCGCATTGTGATCCCGGTATACGCTGACCTGGAAGTCGAGCGCATATCCCTCATGAGTGGCGAGAAGATGACCAAACTGAGAATGCAACGTGTGGGCGACATGATCGATCAGGGCCTGCGCGCGCAGTTACAGCTGGAAAGCCTGCTCACCGGCCAACTTGCTATTCAACTCGATATGCATCCGGATACACCGGCCAAACTGGTGGGGGTCATCAATGAATACAGGGAAATCCCCACGATTCCAACACCCATGCAGGAAATCAGCCGCAAGCTTGAAGACTTTCCCGTTGAGAAAGTCCTTAATGACGTGGCGAGTGCAATCGAGGGTATCGAAAAACTGGCCAACGACCCGAATTTGTTAAAAGCGATTCAAAGTATCGATCAAACCTTCAATCAATACACCATCCTGGCAGAACGGCTTGACCAGCATACTGGAAAAATCAGCGGTGATCTCAACCTTACTCTGACCGATCTACGCGCCACGCTTAAGTCAACACGCGGCTTAATCGAATCAGGCGATGGGCTGATTAGCGACTCAAGCGATTTAGTCAAAGAATTACGTGACAGTGCTGAGCGTCTTAGTAGCAGTGCCGAAGGTGCACTAAATGAGATACAGACAACTGCGGGGGTCACCAACAATATCGTCTCACCAGATTCACAATTATATTATCTTCTCACACAGACCTTGCAAGAAATTACGAGCGCTGCACGCGCCATTAATAGCCTGGCTAATACCCTGGAAAAAAACCCTGAAGCCCTTTTGAGAGGTAAATCATCTCGTGGAAATTAATCATGCAGCTAATACGTAGATTGTTGTTAATTAACATCCTGGCATTTGGCATCAGTGGTTGCGGTACCACACCCTCTTCGCAGTTGTATCTGCTAAGTGCCAACGCAACGACAGCAACAACCGAAATTGCTGAATACAATATTCACATTGGTCTTGGACCGATTGAGTTACCCGCCTACCTTAAGCGTAAACAGATCGTCATAATGACAAGTGACAACAGTCTGCATGCTTCTGAATACCATCGCTGGGCTGAACCACTTGAAATGAACTTTGCCCGCGTTGTAGCTCAAAACCTCAGCATCGCTTTACCCAATGCTGATATCAGCAAATTTCCCAGACTTAATAACAATCAGCTCGACGTGCAAGCTCGGATTCAGGTATTGAGATTTGATACCGACAGCAGCAATGTAGCCAGACTTAGTGTGCGTTGGGAGTTAATCGATAAAAATAATGAGATGCTTCACCCAACGCAAAGCCGTGAATTTGTTAATCAAGCCAGCAGTAAAGAGTATGAGGCCCTGGTTCAGGCTCTGAGCGAATGCGTGTCTGACTTCAGCAACGAGCTAGCTGAGACAATCAAACAAATAAAAAGCAACAATTAGCATAAAAATGGCCAGGGCACATAAAGCACCCTGGCCGTTTTAATAACTAAGATTACTCTGCTATGTGCAGTTCCACACGGCGATTTTCAGCCCGGCCTGCTGGAGTTGAGTTATCTGCAATTGGTGCTTCAGGGCCGTATCCCTTTGCGGTCAAATTCGCCGCATCAACACCCTGGCTGATCAGATAGTCAACCACTGACTCAGCACGTTGCTGTGACAAAGAATAATTCAACTGCTTCGGACCGGTATTATCGGTATATCCGGCGACTTCAACGACCAAGTCCGAATGTTTCTTCAGTGAAGCAGCCACGTCATTCAGTTCAACCATAGACGTTTCTGTCAACTGATTTGAACCAGTATTGAAGTGAACCCCCTTCAGCACAACCACTTCAGGAATTTCACAGCCATGAACATCTACCTTGGTACCTGATACAGTATTTGCACAGTTGTCAGCACTATCGACGACTCCGTCACTATCCGAATCAAGCTCACAACCTTTTGCATCAACAGTTAAACCTGTCATTGTTTCAGGACAACTATCTAAACGATCAGTAACCCCATCATTATCACCATCCAGCTCACAACCTTTTGCATCAACAGTTAAACCTGTCATTGTTTCAGGACAACTATCTAAACGATCAATAACCCCATCATTATCACCATCCAGCTCACAACCGTTGGCATCCACGATGACACCTGCCGGGGTATCAGTACAACGATCGTTGACATCGTTTACACCATCACCATCTGTATCCACAACGGCAGGTACAACGACTGCGGCGGCAACGGGTTCAGCAGCGGCCTTTGAACTACCAAAAGGTACAAACAAACCAATATTTACAATCCAGTCACCAAAGCGATTGTTTCCAGCAACGCTCTTATCATCTTCATCAATGCGATAACGGGCATCGGCACGTAAGCTGAGAGTTTTTGTTATCAGGTGTGACACCCCAACACCCACGTTAGCCATCAGATTAGTATCTTTGTTGCTGGCAAAGCTTGTTTTCATACCACCAACACCGAAAACGAAATATGGATCAACTTTTAGATCACGATTAATAAAGTAGAGACCATCCAACTGCAAACCACGCTGTTTATACTCTCCAGCTCCACTCTCCAGATCAAGCGTATCCATAACGCCACTTAATTCGATATTCCAGGATTTGCTAAGCGCTCGGCCAAAACCCAGCTGCAATCCAAAATCATTATCTGCAGCCCTGTCACTGTCTGCAATGACGTATGAAAGATTTGGTGAAAAGTACCATTGTCCAGGCTCTACTGCGCCAGAATTGCTAGAAACCACCAGGCTTACAGCTGCGGCAAATGATGCCAGATACGACTTATTCATTCTAAATTATCCCCAATTGAGTTTTTTCGGTTATCGCTACGTCAGATTTGCAGGCACAAACTAATCCGACCCAAAATCAACGGGCGAAGATACAGGACATGAAGACTTATTTCAATGAATTGGGGGAGGTATTTACAATGGTTTACTTTTTCTGAACAAAGAGGTGGCCAGGGCACAGCTAAGTGCGCCCTGGCTGCTTTTTATATCTACTTTTTCTCTTCGATATGCAGTTCTACCCGACGATTTTCAGTCCGGCCGGCTTCGGTATCGTTATCCGCGATTGGATCTTCCGGTCCATAACCCTTGGCGGTCAGCACATCTGGATTTGCACCCTGACTCACCAGGTAGTCAAGCACTGCCTGGGCACGGCGTTGCGATAAAGAATAATTTATCTTCTTGGTACCAGTATTATCGGTATAACCACCCACCTCGACGACCATGTTCGGGTACTTTATTAGAATGGCAACCATACCATCCAGCACCTGCGTTGAACCGTCAGTCAAATCAGCTGAGTCGGTGTGGAAGTTTACACCCTTGAGTATTATCACCAGCGGAATTTCACAGCCGACCAGATCCACCCGTCTGCCGGCTGGTGTGTCGGGGCAAACATCATCACTATCGAAGGCACCATCGCCGTCTGCATCTAATTCACAGCCATTGGCATCGACGCTCACACCTGACTTTGTTTCCGGGCAATTATCAAGGCGATTAACCACACCATCCTTGTCGCCATCCAGCTCACATCCATCGGCACCCACTATTGCATCAGGATGTGCAGTCGGACAAAGATCCTCAGCATCGGCTACACCATCACTATCTGAGTCCTGCATAACAGACGCTGCCTGTGCGATAACAATAAGTTTATGCTGCTTGCCTACGCTTGAACTTGGGATTAAAGAATTCTGTGAGATGTAGCCCTGCCCTTGTTCAGCAGCGGCAGAATTTACTGTCATCCCCAGGCTTACAGCTAATACTAGTGTTATCAGATATAACTTTTTCATTATTTGCCCTACCCTTAGTTTCTGGTTATTAAAAACATCTGGCCTTAACGAACAACAAATCAAAAAGCGATAAAATAACTATACAGGGCGGGTAGGCATTCGACAAATACTTTGCTGATAGAGAGCCACAGCAGACTCTCCCAAACTAAAAAGGGATGGCGAACCATCCCTTGGCAATATTACTTTATTGTTAAATTAAGGAGCCTCTTATTAAGTCTGACATTTAATCTGGCGGCGGTATTACCAGGATAGTACGCAGATACGCAACCACATCATCAATCTGTTGTTCGCTCAGCTCTTGCCCCCAGATGGGCATGACCTCGGAACGTCCCATGGCAGCACCACCCATGGTGATGATCATCTTCTTGTAGGTGTCGTTCTTATCGCTTCGAGTCAGGTCAGCAGGTGGCGGGTCAAACAATACCGAGGCACGCCCCATACCATCACCATTCACCCCATGACAGAGGATACAGCTGGTCTTGAATACAACTTCACCACGGCGAACTGGATCGGAAAGCATGGAGAGATACATAACTACGTCTTCAATTTGTTCTTCAGAAAGCTCATCTCGCCAGGTCGGCATGAAGGCTGAACGGCCTACAGCTGCCCCGCCGCCTTCAACAATCTTTCCATAAAACTCCTGCGACTGTTTATTGATCTTAAGTGATAAATCGTCATACACCGCACTTAACGGGCCATCACCAGCGCCATTCTCACCATGACACAGGACGCAATAAGTCTTGTATACCTGACCACCACGAACAGCCTGTTTCATTTTTTCCCTGGCAATCCGCATCACTTTACGAATTTGTTTTCGTGTTTCCCTGATTTCTATTTTAGCTTGCTGCTTCGCCTCTTCATCAGCATTATTATCTGCAGCATAACTCGGCGCCACCGTCAGTGACATTCCCAGCAAACCAATAATGATCCCCACCCTGCCAGCCGAAGCCGCTATTTTTTGCACAAATCGAAACATAAGGCTTCCTTTTACGGATTTACTCGCAGCGTCTATCATTTCAGAGGTTTAACCAATATTGTGCGCAGATACTCGATTACATCGTCGATTTCCTGCTCTTTCAGTTGCAGCCCCCACTGCGGCATTACTTTCGAGCGCCCCATGGCCTCACCGCCCATGGTAATAATCATCTTTTTATACGAGTCATTTTTATCACTGCGGGTTAGATCAGCCGGCCTGGGGTCATACATTACCGAGGCACGCCCCTTGCCATTAGCCTTAACACCATGACAAAGGATACAGCTGGTCATAAACACGACCCTGCCTCGCTCAACCGGGTCATTAACGATAGATATATAATCAATCACGTCGTTAATCTGTTCTTCCGACAACTCCTCTTCCCAGGCCGGCATATATCTGGAAAGACCTACTGAAGAACCGCCATATCGAATAATCTGTTGATAATAGTCGTCATCGCGCGCTTTTATCACCAGGTTTCCCTGACCATAAAGCTTGGTTGCACGGGCCATTCCATCGCCGCGTTCACCATGACAGAGGACACAATAATTCTTGTAGACGATACCGCCTCTGATGGTGGGCTTTGACTTTGCCGCACGTATTTCCTTGCGCGTATCAGTCTCGCCTGCATGGACCAGGTTGACGACGCTGATAGAAACTATCAGCACCATCATGCTGACCACAATCCCTGGGATTTTCATTATTCCACCGTGAGCAGCAGGTACATTTCAGGATGAATCGCACACTCAATTTCGGCTTCACCCGGAGTGTCAAACGTCACAGACTTTGATTCGCCTGCCGGATATGAACCCAGGTCAAATGTTTTCAGGTCTGATAATGAAAAGATATTATGAAAAAACGGGTCTTCATTCTTGAAATGAATCGTTTCACCCGCCTTAATTGTATACTCTTCAACCTGAGAGCCATTTAATTTAAAACTCTTGCTGTTTTGCGCAATGGTATGGTCACCGGCACTTGCAGTTGCCGACATAAACAGCGCAACCAGTCCCATAGTAGTTAACTTCTTACTTAACATGTTTTTCTCCTTTCTATCCTTGAACCGGTATTAGTTGACTGGCAACTGAGGCACAGCGACTTCCATTGGATCACCGGTCAGCGCTTTCAGAAATTCAACCAGGTCCCGCTTCTCTTTTTTGCTAAGCTTGAGAGGCTTCATGTTTGGAGAAAGCGTGCCTGCGTTTTCAAAGCCGCCCGCATTGTAATGATCGATCACTTCTTCCAACGTGGCATAAGCACCGTTGTGCATATATGGTGCTGTCAGTGCGACATCACGCAGGGTTGGTGTCTTAAAAGCACCTTTTAACACTTTGATTGGCTTAATAGCGAAGCGACCGGGATCTTCCATGTCTTTCAGACCAATGTTATGAAAACCATTGTCACTGAAGTTAAAGCCGTCGTGACAAGCAACACAGTTGGCTTTACCTTTGAATACTTCAAAACCACGCAGCGCCTCTTTACTCATGACACCGTTAACACCTTTCAACCAGCGATCAAAATCTGAGTCGGTTGATACAACTGTGCGCTCAAATACCGCAATTGCCTTACCTATCGTTTCCTTGGAAACACCTTCACCAGGATAAGCTGCTTCGAACATGGCGACATAATCGGGAATCGCCTCCAGCTCAGGTACCAGTTCATCAATAGGCTGCGCCATTTCACCACCAGCTTCAATTGGGCCAGTCGCCTGATCTTCCAGCGTACGGGCACGGCCATCCCAGAACTGAAAACGCTGGTAAGCTGTATTCAGAATAGTTGGCGTCGACCGCTCAAGAATCTGCATACCGTGCCCTACCGCTGTCGGCTGTGCGTCAGACCAACCCAGGGCTGGGTTATGACAGGTAGCACAGCTGATGAAGTTTGAGCCAGAAAGACGAGGATCAAAAAACAGCACCTTACCCAGTTCAACTCTCTCCGGTGTACTGATGTTATTTTTGCCTTGAGGCACTTCCATTGGACGCAGGTATTTCTTCACATCTTCAGAGCTAGGTTTCATTGCAGCGGCAGCTGCAGTGGTTGCACCTATAACGACAGACACACCTATCAAAGCAGTGGCAATCTTCTTTGTCAGGTTTTTCTGACCAAAGGTACTTAATTTCATGAGTTCCTCCTCATTATTGATATATCCAGGTAAATCGACTTACAAAATGGAAACACCTACAGTTTGAACTTATCGACTACATGGCCAAGTTCTGCAGCAGCTTCATTCAACTCACCAGACAAGCTATGCAGCAACTCAGTCTGGCTGTTTGTTTCACCACTCAATTCAAACAACTGGGTAACAGCTTCATTGATGCCTACCACAGCTTGTTCCTGATCACCGATCATCTGCACAACTCCATGCATTGCTTCACGCAGATGCACAGCCTGATCACGGCTCACTGAAGTTTCTTCTGACACCCCTTTGAGCCGTTCAATATTATTTCGAGATTCACTTACTGAACTCTCGAGCATCTGAACGGCATTGCCTACACTTGATGAAATTGTTTCGACCAAACCGGAAATCTCTGAAGTTGCCTCCTCAGTTCTTGAAGCCAACTGACGAACTTCATCAGCCACGACAGCAAAACCGCGCCCCTGCTCACCGGCACGAGCGGCCTCGATGGCAGCATTGAGTGCTAGCAAATTTGTCTGGGATGAAATATCACGAATCGTCTTGGTAATCGCAGTAATGGTTTCGGCTGTCATAGACAGCTCACGTGTTACTTGTGCGGTATGTTCCATATTTTCCTGGAAGCGCTCAAAGCTGGCTGCAGTATCATTAATCCTATGCGCCATATTTTCTGAGGTATCAGCAGACTCTTGTGCCGTTACGGCAGCACGTTCCAGTTCAGTCACTGCGCCATTGGTAGTGGACTTAACTATTTCTGCGTCACCTTTGATATTTTTAACACTGCCATGCAGCCTGGCAGACACATCGTGGATACCATCGGCGGTTTGCGCCACACTCTCGGCCTGACGGCTAAGCACTTCAGTACCGGAATGGATATTTGTCACAATCGAATGGAGATCACTGACTGTATTACTCATGGCATCTACCATGCGTCCTACCTCGTCAGTGCCACAGTTATCCAATTTAACTCTTAAATCACCATCAGAGAGTGATTGCATGGCTTCCTCAAGGGCAAACATAGGCTTGGTGGCAAAGCGGGCCAGAATCAGACTCAAGGCAACACTGACCGCAAGTCCAATACCAACAAAAATCATCAAGTAGACAATTGTCTGTTTGCCTGTTTGCTCGATCTCGACCAGTTGTGCATCCATGGAGGCACGCTGGCCATTGATGATCGCCTCAGACAACTCATCAACACGTTTAAACAATGGGGCCATGACATCCACAGCGCGCAACGCTTCCAGGTCATGATCTTTACGCGCCAACTTGATCACTTCCATGCGCTTGGGATTAATTTTTTGTATCAGTTCCTGCAATTCCACCACATCAGCATTTTCTGGCATAACATCACGCAGCCTGGTGATTTGTTCTTCGAGATGACTGGCAGACTTAATGGCCGCTACTGAAGCTGACCTGATCTCTTTTTTATCAACATGGGCAATGACTTCGGTTTGTGCAATGCCCATTCTTAACAGTGCAAATTGCGCATCTTCAACGGTATTCATCCGCAGCGCTGCCTCAGCGTTGGCTTCGTTAACTTCCTTGCTTAACTTGAGTATGGAATAGGCTCCCATGGCACCTACGGAAACCGTGCCTATTGCCAATATTCCAGACAGAGCAAGTATCTTGGTTCGCCAACTAAACCTGCCAAGAAATTTCTCAAAATTCATGATCATTAATCTGACCTTTTTGATCCTTCAAACAATGTTTTCTAAAGCGTGAAACTGCTTATTTAATTGGTTGATCTCAATCACGATCTCCCCACGCAAAAAAGATAACGTCGCCTTGAGAAAAACCTTTAGTAAGCCCTCAAGCCATTTAAGCTGTTAATTTCATGGTATTTAATTCTGAGAAAATCGAATCAATCCACCACAAAAATCAATTAAGACTTTTATCTAAAAAAATCACGGATATAAGATATTGATTCTATTAGAAGTTGATAAACAACAATCTTTAATATAAGGATGTACAACTCGGCAGGATGGCAAATGTGAACTTTTGTCAACTCACTTCGATAGCGCCGCTAACGAAATGACTATGCGTTCACAGTGATGTTGATTTAGGCATTCCAAATTAATGGAACGGAGCGAATTCAGATGGAAGACACCATAGAGAGGAGCGGTGGACTGATTAGCTGTTTCAGAAGTACAAATGAACGCTTTTGCAGAGGAAACTTCTCATTCGCATGGTACAAACGGCCCGGCGCTCCATTTCCATCACTATAGCTGGTATCAAGTAACACTTGCCAACGTGCCTGCGATGGTTCAGCAGGCAAAACAAAGGGAATATCTTCATGATGGGCATTAAATAACAATATCAAATTATCATCGCTAATCTTTTCACCACGCTCATCATGCTCATCGATTGCATCTCCTGCTAAAAACAACCCCAGGGAGCGGGCAAATGACTGATGCCACTCTTTATCTGTCATTTCTCCACCGATGGGGCGTAGCCAGGTAATATCTTTAACGCCGGCACCGACAATGTCCCGCCCCTGGAAAAAGTAACGCCGCCGGAAATTAGGATGTTCTTTACGCAATTTGATTACGCGCTGAACAAATTTCAATAGCTCCTGGTTTTCCTTACTCAGTGTCCAGTCAATCCAGGTGAGTTCGCTGTCCTGACAATAGGCATTGTTATTGCCTTGTTGACTGCGGCCCATTTCATCACCTGCAGTGAGCATCGGCACACCTTGAGAGAGCAACAAGGTAGCAAGAAAGTTTCTTTGCTGGCGCAATCGCAACGTGTTGATGTGCTGACTATTGCTGGGCCCCTCTTCGCCACAATTCCAACTCAGGTTATGACTTTCACCATCACGATTATCTTCACCATTGGCTTCATTATGTTTTTCGTTGTAGCTCACCAGGTCGCGCAAGGTAAAACCATCGTGGCAGGTAATAAAATTAATACTGGCATAAGGCCGGCGGCCGCCGTGCTCATACAGATCACTTGAGCCGGTCATGCGATAGGCCATGTCACCGATCAAGCCACCATCCCCTTTCCAGTAGGCACGCATGGTGTCACGATATTTGCCATTCCACTCAGTCCAGCCAACCGGGAAGTTACCTACCTGATAACCGCCTTCGCCCAGATCCCAAGGTTCGGCAATCAATTTCACCTGCGACAACACCGGATCCTGGTGGATGATATCGAAGAAGGCGCCAAGCCTGTCGACAGCATGTAGTTCACGTGCCAGGGCTGAGGCCAGATCAAAACGAAAACCATCCACATGCATCTCCAGCACCCAGTAACGCAGACTGTCCATAATCAACTGTAAAACGCGTGGATGACGCATATTCAAGGTATTACCACAGCCGGTAAAATCCTTGTAATAACGGTTATCTTCCGGGTTAACACGATAATAGGCACGGTTATCGATACCCCGAAAACAGAGCGTCGGTCCCATATGGCTGCCTTCGCCGGTGTGGTTGTAAACCACATCGAGAATGACCTCAATACCCTCAGAGTGAAAGCGTTTCACCATGGTCTTGAATTCATTCAAGTGGCCGCTCGCCGAATAACGTGAATCCGGGGCAAAAAAACCGATGGAGTTATAACCCCAATAATTATGCAAATCTTTTTCTAACAAGTGACGGTCATCAATGAATGTATGCGTAGGCATCAACTCGACTGCCGTAACACCCAGGCGTTTTAGATGCTCTATGACAGGCGGCGAAGCAAGCCCCTCATACGTGCCACGTAACTGTGGCGGAATATCGGGATGTAGCGCCGTAAATCCCTTGACGTGTAATTCATAAATCACAGTATCGTGCCAGGGCGTACGTAATAGTTTGTCATCCCCCCAGCTAAACGACGTATCAACCACGCGGGATTTTAACATTCCCATGGCGCTATCACGGCGATCAAAGGACAAATCCTTATCGGGATGGCCAACACGATAACCGAACAGGGCATCACTCCAGCGCAATTGGCCGTACACGTCTTTGGCGTAAGGATCGAGTAACAGTTTTTTCGGATTAAAGCGGTGACCGTTTGAAGGGTCATAAGGACCATAGACACGATAGCCATACAGGGTGCCAGGACGCGCCTCAGGCAAATAACAATGCCATACCTGATCCGTCTGCCAGCGCATATCGATAGCATGGGTGGTCCGTCGTCCTTTTGGATCAAACAGACATAACTCAACTTTCTCTGCATGTTCAGAGAAGATCGCGAAATTCACCCCCTGACCATCCCAGGTTGCACCAAGAGGGTAGGCTTCACCAGGCCATACTGCAAGATCACGTCTATTCAAAGCTTATTTCCAATCGTCAGAAAAACAGAATACAGGTTGTAAAACCACTGCAGGAGCTGAACTAGGGCCTGCCTTAAATTTAGAAGAGAGATAAGGTCATCATACCGGTTTTAAACCTCGGCCAGATTTCCCTTAGTCTCCAACCAGGAGCGCCGGTCAGAAGATCGTTTTTTCGCCAACATCATATCCATCACTTGGTAGGTATCATCACCACTGTCCAAGGTCAGTTGCACCAGACGACGTGTATCAGGATCTATTGTCGTTTCTCTTAACTGCAAGGGATTCATTTCACCCAGCCCTTTGAAGCGCTGAATCGAAACTTTACCTTTGATCTTTTCAGCAGTAATTCGGTCAAGCACGCCCTGTCTTTCCGCTTCATCCAGGGCATAAAAAACCTGTTTACCAACATCAACACGGAACAAAGGTGGCATAGCCACATAAACATGCCCCGCATCGACCAGCGGCCGAAAGTGACGCAAGAACAAAGCACACAATAATGTGGCAATATGGGCACCATCTGAATCGGCATCCGCCAGAATGCAGATCTTGCCGTAGCGTAAACCCTTGAGATTATCCGAACCCGGCTCCACACCGACCGCTACTGAAATATCATGCACTTCCTGTGATCCCAACACTTCGGTAGGATCGACTTCCCAGGTGTTCAGAATCTTGCCTCGCAACGGCATAATGGCCTGAAATTCACGATTGCGCGCTTGTTTGGCCGAACCACCGGCTGAGTCCCCTTCCACTAAAAACAGCTCTGACCGTTCAGGGTCTTGTGTACTACAATCGGCCAACTTGCCCGGCAGCGCTGGTCCGGAGGTCACTTTTTTGCGTATCACTTTTTTACCCGCGCGCATACGCGACTGGGCATTGCTAATGGCCAGCATGGCAATCTGTTCACCTGCTTCGGTGTGCTGATTCAACCATAAACTGAAGGCGTCCTTAACCACCCCGGAGATAAACGGGGCACATTCACGCGATGACAATCGCTCTTTGGTCTGTCCGCTGAACTGAGGGTCTTCCAGCTTTACCGACAACACATAGGCACACTTGTCCCACACATCATCCGGCGCCAACTTCACGCCACGCGGCATCAAATTACGAAATTCGCAAAACTCGCGGATGGCGTCCGTCAGGCCAGTGCGCAAACCATTCACATGGGTGCCGCCTTGTGCGGTGGGAATCAGATTGACATAACTTTCCGTGATCAGCTCTCCACCTTCAGGCAACCACACCACGGCCCAATCGGCGGCTTCATGCTCAGCAGCGGTACCGCCGACAAACAACTCTTCCGGCAGCAAGCTAAATCCCTCTAAAGCACCACTAAGATAATCACTCAGGCCATCTTCGTAACACCACTCTTCCTGCTCGCCTGACTTTTCATCATAAAAGCTTACTAACAGGCCCGGACAAAGCACCGCCTTGGCCCGCAATACGTGTTTTAACTTGGTGACAGAGATTTTGTTGGAATCAAAAAACTTTTCGTCGGGCCAGAAACGTACCCGGGTACCGGTATTCTGCTTGCCAACCTTGCCGACCACTTCCAGGTCAGAAACTTTTTTGCCACTGGCGAAGGCGATATTGTATTCCTGGCCACCTCGTTTGACCCACACCTCCAGGTGTTTGGAGAGGGCATTCACCACAGACACACCCACGCCATGCAGACCACCGGAGAAACGATAATTCTTGTTGGAAAACTTACCGCCGGCATGGAGCTTGGTCAGGATGACTTCTACACCAGGGACACCCTCTTTGGGGTGAAGATCCACCGGCATGCCGCGGCCATCATCCTGCACCTCAAGCGAACCATCCTTATAGAGTGTGATTTCAACCTTTTTTGCATACCCTGTGACAGCCTCATCCACACTGTTATCAATCACCTCTTGTGCCAGATGATTGGGGCGGGTGGTATCGGTGTACATGCCGGGGCGCTTGCGAACCGGGTCGAGACCGCTGAGGACCTCGATAGCGGAGGCGTCGTAACTACTCATGAATTTATCTGCTTTCCTGTGAAACTCTTAATCGCGCCAGAATGTACCATGTCAGACGCACAAACGCATCCTGCAGCGTTTGACCGTCACGGCCAGTATGAGTAAAGTTACGCCAGAAATAACTCATGTGGAAATAATGTGCCTAGAAAAACATCTGCAAAAATAAGCAATAAACAACCCGATTTCGAAACTGCGCTAGCAGAACTCGAAACCTTGGTAGAAACGCTCGAACAGGGCGATATTAGCCTGGAAGAATCATTGAAACTGTTTGAGCGCGGCGTGAACCTGACACGCAACTGCCAAAAAGCCCTGCAGGAGGCCGAACAAAAGGTACAGATTCTGCTTGAAAAGAGTGGTGAGCCTGAGGAGTTTGAAACCAATGAACAATAATGCTGCCTCGCTGAAAGAACTATTGGCCTTTAACCAAGCCCGCACCGAAACCACCCTGGATCATTGGTTACCCAGTGAAACCATTGCCCCAAAAACTTTGCACAAAGCCATGCGTTATTCAGTGTTGGATGGCGGCAAACGGGTGCGGCCATTTTTGGTTTACAGTGCCGGGCAGGCCCTGTCAGTACCACCCGAACAATTAGATGGTCCAGCCTGTGCAGTTGAGCTGATCCATGCCTACTCCCTGATTCACGACGATTTACCCGCCATGGACGATGATGATTTACGCCGCGGCAAACCAACTTGTCACAAGGCGTTTGATGATGCCACTGCCATCCTGGCGGGCGATGCCATTCAGGCCCTGGCATTTCATGTATTGGCCCACGATAGCAAGATACAGGTCAACGCTGAAACGCGACTAAAAATGGTCGATCAATTGGCCATTGCGTCTGGCTCTCGCGGCATGGCGGGAGGCCAGGCCATTGATCTTGAATCGATGGGGAAAAACATTGACCTGCCGGCATTAGAGATTATGCATATCCATAAAACCGGCGCCCTGATCCGTGTCAGTGTCATGCTTGGCGCCCTTAGCTGTGCAAATGTCACAGACAAACAGCTAAAAGACCTAGATCATTATGCCAAATGCATCGGGCTGGCCTTTCAGATCCAGGACGACATCCTCGATGTGGAAAGTGACACCGAAACGCTGGGTAAAACTCAGGGCGCGGATATGGCACTTAACAAACCCACCTACCCCGCCTTGCTAGGCATGGATGGGGCCAAGACGATGGCTAATGATCTGTATCAAGATGCCCTAGCAAGCATTGATTCTTTTGATAAAAATGCCGACCCGTTGCGCTGGATGGCCGAGTATATTATTTCGCGCAGTTATTAATCACAGACGTTTCAGGGTTGCACCAAATCCGGCTGGGCCTCATAATTCACCGTTTTGCCGCGATTTGCTTACAATAGAGTATGACCACAATATCCTACCCATTACTGGACAGTGTCAACACGCCGGATGACTTGCGTCTCCTGGCGGAGGACGATCTGCCCGCTTTAGCGGCGGAGTTACGCCAGTTTTTGATCCAGTCGGTTAGTCATACTGGCGGCCATCTATCTGCCGGGCTAGGCACTATTGAGCTGACCGTTGCCCTGCACTATGTCTTTAATACACCTGAAGACAGACTGGTCTGGGATGTTGGCCACCAAAGTTACCCACACAAAATTCTCACCGGTCGACGCGAGTTAATGCCGACTTTGCGCCAAAAAGGTGGCCTGGCCGGTTTCCCGAAGCGGGAAGAGAGCCCGTACGACACCTTTGGCGTCGGTCACTCCAGCACCTCTGTCAGTGCTGCCCTGGGCATGGCTTTAGCTGCTCAAGAACAAGGCACCGACCGCAAAGTGGCAGCCGTGATTGGAGACGGCGCCCTGACTGCAGGCATGGCCTTTGAGGCACTTAACCATGCCGGCGCTGTGGATGCTAATCTCTTGGTCATACTGAATGACAACGAGATGTCGATTTCCCCCAATGTCGGCGGCATGTCCAATTATCTTGCGCGGGTACTGTCTGGCAAATTTTATTCATCGGTTAGAGAAAACAGTAAAAAGGTGCTGGGCAAAATGCCCACAGTCTGGGAACTGGCCAGACGAGCAGAGGAACATGTTAAAGGCATGGTCGTTCCAGGCACTCTGTTCGAAGAACTAGGTTTTAACTATATCGGCCCCATTGATGGCCACGACCTGCCAACCCTGATCAGCACCCTGCAGAATATGCGTCAGATTGATGGGCCACAGTTCCTTCATGTCGTAACCAAAAAAGGCAAGGGGTTTGCTCCCGCTGAGGAAAATCCCTGTACTTATCATGGCGTGGGCAAATTTGACCCCGATAACGGTGAACTGATTGCCGGCGCCAATAAGACCACCTATACCAAGGTTTTCGGTAATTGGCTTTGTGATATGGCGGAGCAAGATCAGCGCCTGATTGGCATTACACCGGCAATGCGTGAAGGCTCTGGCTTGGTTGAGTTTTCGAAGCAATACCCGAAACGCTACATCGATGTTGGCATTGCCGAACAACATTCTGTGACCCTGGCAGCCGGACTGGCCTGCGAAGGCATGAAACCGGTTGTGGCGATCTATTCCACCTTTCTACAGCGCGGTTATGATCAGCTTATCCATGACGTGGCGCTGCAAAACCTTCCGGTATTGTTTGCAGTTGACCGTGCTGGACTCGTTGGTGCTGACGGACCGACCCACGCCGGTAGCTTTGATCTGAGTTATCTCAGCTGCATTCCGAACATGACCATCATGGCGCCAGCTGACGAAAACGAATGCCGCCAGATGCTCTATACCGGCTTCTGTCTTGATGGCCCTGCGGCAGTGCGTTATCCACGTGGATCCGGCCCTGGCGTTGAGATTGAAAAAGAGATGACAGCCCTGCCCCTTGGCCGTGCTGAAGTCAGACGTGAAGGCAAGCGCGTCGCCCTACTCGCCTATGGCAGCATGGTTGGCGCTGCAGAAGCGGCGGGGGAAAAGCTTGATGCCACCGTGGTTAATATGCGTTTCGTGAAACCGCTTGATGAAGCGCTGGTCTTGAAACTTGCCAGCGAACACGACTTATTGCTGACCATCGAAGAAAATGCCGTGATTGGCGGCGCAGGCAGTCTGGTCGCTCAATTACTCGACAAGCAACCACAACAACCACATCTGATTCAAATGGGGTTGCCGGATCATTTTATCGAACATGGCGACCATCAAGACCTACTAAATAACTCAGGATTGAATTTTCAGGGTATAATAGACCGCGTCAATCGCTTTCTTGAAGGCGACAGCAGCCCACAAGCGGTCGTCCAAGCAAATTCCTATTAGTTATTTCAGTTAGTTTAGAATCACTATGCCTGCACGCTACACCCTTAAAGTCGTTACCGATTTCGCTGCTGCGCATTCACTCCGCAACTATCCTGGTGACTGTTCCAAATTACATGGCCACAACTGGAAAGTTGAAGCAGAAGTGACTGCATCGGCTCTGAATGAGCTGGGAATCGGTATGGATTTCAAACAGATCCGCACAGAAACCAAGGCTATCTGCGACAGCTTGGACCACAGTTATCTCAATGAAATCAGTCCGTTTGATGAGATAAATCCCACGGCAGAAAACATTGCTGCCTTCATATTCACTGAGTTGGCCAAAAAGCTGAATAGCGACACTACCCAGGTCAGCGCAATTACCGTATGGGAAACCGAGCGGGCCTGCGTCCGTTACACGGAGGAGTAAGCGACATGGCCACCATTGCAGACGTCCAAAACAGCGAAGATACCCGCCGCATCCCGATTAATAAGGTTGGGATTAAAGACATCCGCCACCCGGTGAGGGTCAAGGACCGCAGCCAGGGTGAGCAACACACCATCGCCAATTTCAATATGTATGTGAACCTGCCTCATAATTTCAAGGGCACCCACATGTCGCGCTTTGTCGAGATCCTTAATAATCACGAACGCGAATTATCGGTGGAATCATTTGAACTGATGCTGGAAGAGATGATTGATCGCCTCGATGCCGAGGCCGGCCATATCGAAATGTCCTTCCCCTACTTCATTCAAAAACCTGCGCCGGTTTCGGGCGTAACAAGCCTGATGGATTATGAAGTGACCCTGCTCGGTGAGATTAAGGGCGGCAAGCCCAACGTTGACATCAAGGTGGTGGTGCCAGTAACCAGCCTCTGTCCCTGCTCCAAGAAGATATCGGACTACGGCGCCCATAACCAGCGCTCACATGTCACTGTCTCAGTCCAAACCAAAGACTTTGTCTGGATTGAAGACATCATCAATCTGGTGGAAAGTCAGGCCTCATGCGAATTGTTTGGTTTACTCAAGCGGCCGGATGAAAAATTTGTCACCGAACGGGCCTATGACAACCCCAAATTTGTTGAAGATATGGTGCGCGATGTAGCAGCCTGCCTGAATGCCGACGACCGCATAATCAGTTATACCGTGGAATCAGAAAACTTCGAATCCATTCACAATCACTCTGCCTACGCCCTGATAGAACAAGACAAAACCAAAACCTTTCTCTAAATTTGTCCTAGACTGAGAACTGATCTACTTGTCGCGTCACTAGCTTCCCGGTAGAGTTGGTGGTTGGGAGTAAAATCAACGACGAGTCGCAACAGCGCCCCGCTTTACCTTACCGTAATTCAGCAAGGAGTTAACGAGCTATATAGCCGGTCATGGGTGGTTTATTTAACAGATTTACCAGTCGGATGGTGTTGGGCGAAGTGCTCATCCACGGGATCCTGGCATCCGTAGTTTTTGCACTCATCCTGCCAGCCCTGGTACATCATCTACAGCAGCAATTTATTGATTACAGCATGTCTAGTGCTGTGCAGTTGGCCAGCAGCCTCGAAAACAATCAAACACCACCCGACAATCTCGAATCTCTGCTTGATGGCACACTCAAACTGATCCACCTAAATACCCAGGATGGATCGATCACTGAAATTGAAACCGACGCCGAATTCGGTGACCAGGATGACAACATCTATTACATCGCTGTCCCGGTAGGCATTGGCGAGCAGGAATATATCCTGCAGCTAGGATATGACGAGAGCCAAACCAAGGATCAGATTCGCCAGACACGCCTCTATAGTATCTACATAGCCGTCGCCTATATCTTCCTTGCCATAATGATAGCCGCCATTGTGGGACCGCAACTCACCCGCCCCCTGATTCGATTACGTCAGGCGGCGCGCGCTATTACCGCAGGCAATTCGCGTCGGCTTGGTTTGAAAAGCGGCATCCGTGAGATCCGGCAGCTGGCCCACGACCTGGAGTCGATGCGCGCTGTATTGGTGGATCAACGCGAGGCACTGGCCACCCGTGAAGCACGCCTAAGCACCATCATGGCCAATGTGGCCGACGGTCTGATAACCGTTAACAAAAATGGCAGCATCCTGTCTTTTAACCTGGCCGCTGAACGCCTTTTCGGTTTTTCCGCCAGTGAAGTACAAGGTCGAAATATCAACCGGCTTTTCAAAGACTCCTTTACCGAAATTTTCGAAACAGACAGCCCGGATGTGCCATTGAATTTGGACCAGTCCTTCCCCTTTGAAACCCTGGGCAAACGTAACAATGGCGACACCTTTCATGTCGAGGCGTCAGTGAATGAGATTTGCCAGTTGGACAGTTCAATTTTCATCATTATCTGCCGCAACATCAGTGAACGTAAGCAAGCCGAGGCTAAAATCAAGGCGCTACAAGAAGACCTGGAACACCGCGTCATTAAACGCACCCGTGAACTGGCTGAGGTGAACAAGGAACTCAGGCACCAAGCACTACATGACTCGCTTACCAGCCTGCCCAACCGGGTATTATTGAATGACCGTTTGTCGCAGGCGCTGCGCGCAGCTAAACGAGAAGATCATTCCGTGGCCTTGATCATCAGCGATCTAAATCGTTTCAAAGAGATCAACGACACCTTGGGACATCATTACGGTGACCTATTGTTACAACAAGTGGCCGTGCGCCTGCACAGTGTATTGCGTGATTCAGATACGGTGGCTCGGCTGGGGGGTGATGAGTTTGCAATCCTATTGCCCAATATCAGTGATCAGCAACAGATAATCCAGGCAGCGGGCAAGATCGCCAGCGCCATCGATATGCCCTTCATCTTTGAAGACCATAACATCAAGATCGGCATTAGCATGGGTATCGCCATCTACCCGCTAGACTGCAAAGATGCCAGCACTCTGATGCGTCAAGCCGATGTCGCCATGTATGTAGCCAAGCGCACTAAGGTTGACTTTGCCTTTTACCGCCCAGAGCTGGATGAACACAGCCTCAGCCGCCTCTCTATGGCTGGCGAACTACAGCGTGGGTTACAAGATAAAGAGTTTATCGTGCACTATCAGCCGTCCGTTGATTTGCACAGCAACCGTGTGATCGGTGTGGAAGCCCTGGCACGCTGGCAACACCCAGAAAAAGGCCTGCGACTACCGGATGAGTTCATTCTATTGGCGGAACATTCCGGCCATATTCGCGAACTGACACAGTTTGTGCTGCAGGAATCATTACAACAACTCCATCTCTGGAACAGAACAGGGCTCAAGCTAAGGCTCTCTGTAAACCTCTCGGCCCGCAGTCTGCACGACGCACAACTAAGCGATTATCTTGCCGACCTGCTAAAGCGCTGGCAAATTGATGCCGGACAATTACAACTGGAGATCACGGAACGGGCTCTGATGTATGACCCTATCCAGGCAATGGAAAGACTTACAAAGCTGCATCAAATGGGGGTCAAACTGTCTATTGACGACTTTGGTACCGGCTATTCCTCCATGGCTTATTTAAAGCAGCTCCCGATACATGAAATCAAGATCGATAAATCTTTTGTGGATGCTATGCTTGAGCATAATGAAGACAAGGTAATCGTTCGATCCACTATTGATTTAGCTCACAACATGGGGCATCAAGTCATTGCTGAAGGGGTCGACAGCGAGGCAACACTTAATCTACTCCGGGAAATGGATTGCGATTTAGCACAGGGCTATTACATCACCCACCCTGTCGCAGCAGAAGAATTGCGCCATTGGCTACACAAAAGCCCTTGGTACTCAAAGCAAGATAATCACCGCGCGATTAACTAGTGGGCCACTCGGATAGCTCAACTCTGATTTAAGGAATAAAATATGCCAGCAGCTGCACACCGGCCAAGGCCATTATCCCAGCTAAAACGTCATCCAGCATAATACCCAGGCCGCCTTCAACACCCTTGTCAATTACACGGATCGGCCATGGCTTGAGAATATCGAATAGCCGAAACAAGACGAACCCAACTAGCAACCAAACCCAGCCGGATGGCGCAGCGATCATAGTAATCAGATAGCCAACAATTTCATCCCAGACAATACCGGGGTGATCATGCACACCCAGATCATTAGCTGTTACATGGCAAAGCCATATCCCCACCAGCGTCATAACAAACAACACGATCAGATAAGGGAGTAATGACAACTCATGGAGTAACAGATAGATTGGAATGGCAACCACTGTTCCCCAGGTACCTGGCGCCTTAGGCATCACACCAGAGCCGAAGCCGAAGGCAAGTAAATGCACCGGGTTTGCTAGATTTAATCCGGGAATGCGTTTAGTCAAAGTGAAGAAACCCTTTCATATTATTTGTATCAACATTCATTCCGTTATGAAGTACTTTCATTCCAGCCCCAGGCTCAATTCGACCGATACAGTGGCAAGGGACATTGACTGAATTTAGTTGTTGTTCGAGTAAGGCGATCTTTTCTTCGGGCACAGTAAAACAGAGTTCGTAATCATCTCCTGCGGTCAGCGGCAATTGCCACCATTCACCCGTCAAGGCGCGTACTTCATCAGCTACAGGAATATTTTCAATGTTGATACTGGCAGCCACTTTACTTGTTTCCAGGATATGCCTCAGGTCTGCCAACAATCCATCTGAGATATCTATCGCAGCCGTCGCTAATCCTCGTAATAACAAACCTACATTGACTCTTGGTAATGGGCGCTGCAAACGCTGTATGAAATAGTCACGCCGGGCCGACGGCCACTCAACTTTCAGCTCATCAAGTACCAGCTTCAGGCCCAACCCGGCATCACCTAGCTGGCCTGTCACATAAATCAAATCCCCGGCCTGAGCACCGCTGCGCGTTAATGCCTGCCCTTGCGGCACTAGCCCATTAATCTGAACGCTTATAGTCAACGGACCTCGTGTTGTATCACCGCCGATCAGGGTCAAGTTATACTCATCGGCCAACTGGCTCAGGCGACGACTGAATGCTGTTAACCATGCCTCATCCACTTCAGGAAAGGTTAACGCCAGCAGCAGCCAGTTTGGCTCCGCTCCCATCGCCGCCATGTCACTCAGATTAACCGCTAACGCCTTATAGGCGATGTCTTCGGCAGGCGTATCAACAGGAAAATGCACCCCAGCAACAAGGGTATCCATACTCATCACCAGTGACTGTCCACTTGGCACACTCACCACAGCGGCATCATCACCAATCCCCAGCTCAACACCACTGTGCCGAACGCGTTGATGATTGAAAAATCGAGTTATGAGATCAAATTCTGATAAGCCCATGGAATTGTGCCATGGTTATGAGACAAGATGACAGATTAACGCGAGTTACGTTTGACTTCCAGTTGCCGTACGTCTTGGGCAACCTTGTCCAGCACGCCATTGACATAGCGATGGCCTTGCTCTGCACCAAAGGTTTTAACTGCTTCCAACGCTTCATTGATAACAACACGATACGGCACATCAGGCTTGTACATCAGTTCGTAGGTTCCAAGCCGCAACACTGCCCGCTCCACCGGATCCACTTCGGCTATGTCTCGATCTAGATAAGGTTGAATTTTTTCATCCAGCTTATCAAGCTCTTTGGTCACACCAGAGAGTAACTCGTGAAACATCTTAACGTTGACGTTACTCATATTACGTTCAACCAGAAACTGCTGATGGATCTCTTCAACATTCTGACCGGTCACCTGCCATTGATACAGCGCCTGAACGGCGCAGCGGCGTGCCATGGTACGAGCTTGGCTCAAAAGCTGTTCTCCTAAATAACTACTTCAAACAATTGATCGGGCGGACTAGAACTAGAGCTGATCTGTATTTTTCAACAGATTGATCATTTCTATAGCAGACATAGCTGCCTCCACACCTTTGTTGCCGGCCTTGGTTCCTGAACGCTCAATGGCCTGCTCAATGGTATCGACGGTCAGTACACCAAAGGCCACCGGCACATCGTATTGCAGCGATACGGTCGCCAGCCCTTTGGAGCATTCACCTGCGACATAATCGAAATGTGGTGTACCACCTCGTATCACCGCACCCAGCGCAATAATTGCATCATACTTTTTCCTGGCGGCAACACGCTGGGCGAGCAAGGGTAATTCATAGGCACCTGGCGCATAGAGCACATCCATATCCTTGGCACTGGCACCATGACGCAGCAAGCAATCCAGCGCACCGTTGACCAGATGATCAACAACAAAACTGTTAAAACGTCCCGCCACAATCGCCACGTGAACATTTGTAGCGTTAAAACCACCTTCAATTCGATTTACGTCTTCCATTTTAAATCCTTAACTATTAATAGGCTTTTTTCTATCTTAGTCTTTAACGGCCGTTATTGTAATGATTCTAAACGTATTCCACTACTTCGAGGCCAAAACCGGACAAGCCATGCAGCTTACGCGGCGCCCCCATTACCCGCATCTTGCACACCCCCAGATCAGATAAAATCTGGGCGCCAATCCCATACTGGCGTAAATCAGAGGTGTCAGGTGGCTTGGGCAGGTTCACGCCACGGTCTTGCAATTGATAATCGCGAATACGCTTTACCAGTTGCTCAGGCGTATCACTGTGCTGCAACAGCACCAGAATCGCGCTCTCTTCAGACTGCATGCGTTGCATGGCGACACGCAATGGCAGGCTGGTGTCACCGCGTTGGACGGCCATCAAGTCGATAAAGGTATCGGCCAGATGGACCCGCACCAAAGGTGGCTGCCCAGCCGTTATTTCACCCTTTTGCAGCACCAGATGCAGGGCCTGGCCGACATGATCCTGATAAGCCATCAAGCGAAACTCGCCATACTCTGTCGGCAACTGACACTCTGCCACCCGTTCAACGGTCTTTTCATTCTGCATTCGATAGCTAATCAGGTCAGCGACTGTACCAATCTTGAGGCCATGCTGCCTGGCGAATTCTTCTAGCTGTGGCCGACGCGCCATGCTGCCATCTTCATTCAGAATCTCGACGATGACACTGGCCGGTTCCATGCCCGCCAATCGTGCCAGGTCGCAACCTGCCTCGGTATGTCCAGCCCGGCTCAATACCCCACTTGGCTGAGCCATCAGCGGGAAGATATGCCCCGGCTGTACAATATCTTCGGCTTTGGCATTTTCTGCCACGGCCGCCAGCACGGTGCGGGCACGATCTGCCGCCGATATGCCCGTGGTCACCCCTTCGGCTGCTTCTATCGACACAGTAAAATTGGTGGCGTGTTTGGCGTTATTGTCGGCCACCATTAATGGCAGGCGCAGCTGGTCACAGCGCTCACGTGTCAGGGTCAAGCAAATCAGGCCACGGGCATAACGAGCCATGAAGTTAATATCCTCGCCGGCTACACATTGCGCCGCCATGATCAGATCACCTTCGTTTTCACGATCCTCATCATCCATCAGCACAACCATCTTGCCCTGACGAATATCTTCAATGATCTCTTCGGTGCTATTCAATGACATAGATTTACCATCAAGAATTGATGTAGCCGTGCTGGATTAATGTCTCCAGGCTTAGTCCACTGGCCTGCGGCTCAGCTGCTTTGTCACCCAATAGCAGGCGTTCGAGGTAACGGGCGATAATATCCACTTCAATGTTGAGCTGACGCCCAACCTGGTAGTCACCGATGGTAGTCACTGCGGCGGTATGAGGAATAATATTGATCTCAAACACAGCACCTTCAACATGATTCACAGTCAGGCTGACTCCATCAATACAAATAGACCCCTTGATTGGTACATACTTGGCCAGGTCATCTGGCACGCGCACGCGAAACTGCAGTGACTCACCCACCAGCTCACGTGACTCGATAGACCCGACACCATCAACGTGACCGCTGACAATATGGCCGCCCAGCCGTGCTGTCGGCTGCAGCGCCTTTTCCAGATTCACCTTGCGGCCGACCTTGAAATCACCCAGGGTGGTCTTGCTCAAGGTTTCGGCTGAGACATCCATTTCAAAGCTGCTGCTGTCAAACTTCACCACCGTCAGGCAGACACCATCGACGGCAATGCTGTCACCCAGCTGAACATCTGACATATCCAGTGTGCCGGCATTGATACGCAAACGGCCGTCACCGGCCTGTTTTTCAAGGGCCGTAATCTCACCGCATGCCGCTATGATTCCTGTAAACATCGTTTTCCTATTCTTATCAAGCCAGCGTGTAAGTCAGTCTCAGGTCGTCACCGACATGCCTTACATCTGTCATGCGTAAGGCAATTCGTTGCTGCATGGATTCAATCCCGGGCAGATGTAACAAGGCACGTCCACCATGGCCCATCAAGTGTGGTGCCAAATAAACAATCAGCTCATCTATCAAGCCTGCCTGCAGAAAAGCACCGCTCAGGGTTGGCCCCGCCTCGACCAATACCTCATTGTACTCAAGATCATGCAGTGCACTTAATAAAGCATGCAAATCGATACGATCTTCTTTGCTGGCAAGAGTCAGCATGCGTGCGCCCGATTGTTCCAACACAGCCTGTTTATCCTGGTCCTGGCAATGATGGGCAAGCCAGGTAATGCCTGGTTGAGCTATCATTCTCGCTTTAGCTGACATGCGTAAATTCGTATCCAGCACCACCCGGTCGGGTTGTTTCACTTCACAATCAAGCCGTGCATTCATACGTGGATCATCCGCCAACACTGTGCCGATACCGGTTAATATCACTGAGCTACTGGCCCGGAGTTTTTGCACATCCGCGCGCGCCGACTCCGAGGTAATCCATTTACTCTCGCCACTGGCCATGGCAGTGCGGCCATCCAGACTCATTGCCAACTTACAACGGACATACGGCCGGCCACGATTAAAACGCGAGACAAAACCCGGATTGAGCGCTTCAGCCTGAGGCTGCAACAAACCAACACCGACGCCTATACTCCCCGACTTAAGCAAGTCGATACCTTGTCCAGCCACTTTGGGACTGGGATCCTGCATTGCCACCACTACGCGCGCCACACCTGCATTGATAAGCGCCTCGGCACAGGGCGGAGTACGACCATGATGACTGCAAGGTTCTAGCGTGACATATACGCTTGCGCCTCTAGCCTTATCACCGGCCTGTTGCAAGGCATGTATTTCTGCATGAGGCTCACCCGCAGCACGGTGCCAACCTTGACCGACAACAACATCATCCCGAACGATGACACAGCCAACCCGTGGGTTTGGATCGGTGGTATACAAGCCTCGCTCTGCTAAACGCAGCGCCAAACTCATATAGTGATGATCGTTAGCTGAAAACATAGAAAAAGATTATGCGAATAATAGTTTGAGTTCGTGCTTTGCGATGCTGTGACAGAATCAGCTTTCTTTCTTCTTGTCGTTGCCGGGCAGTAACGAGATCTGCTGCGCCTTTAACTCGGCCGGTGGCTCATTTTCAAGCCGTTCAATGGCTTCGCGGAATGCGCTGACATCTTCAAAACTACGATAAACCGAGGCAAAACGAATATAGGCAACTTGATCAAGATCGGCCAAGGCATCCATTACCCATTCACCCAAACGACGCGATGGTACTTCACGGTCTCCTGTGGAGCGCAGCATATGTTTGATACGGCTAATAGCGGCCTCGATCTTTTCCGTATCAACTGGCCGCTTTTCCAAGGCCCGTTGCATGCCACGACGCATTTTTTCTTCATCAAACGGTTCACGCACACCATCCGTTTTAACAATACGTGGCAATGCCAGTTCGGCTGTTTCAAAGGTAGTAAAGCGTTCTGAACAGGTGAGACACTTGCGCCGCCGCCGCACGCTGTCACCTTCATTGGCCAAGCGCGAGTCGATTACCTTGGTATCATCAGCACCGCAGAATGGGCAGCGCATAGGGCTATTCCCAATTTACCCGGCGTAAACCGGCAAACGTCTACATACCTCTGCAACCTTGCCCTTAATCAAATCTATGGTTGCTTGATCACCTCTGGCATCGATGATGTCACAAATCCAATGGGCCAGATCGCGGCTATCCGCTTCATTGAAACCCCGGGTGGTAATCGCTGGCGTACCTATCCGAATACCGGAAGTCACAAAGGGTGATTGTGGATCATTCGGCACTGCATTCTTATTGACGGTGATATGCGCATTGCCCAACCAGGCGTCGACATCTTTTCCGGTCAATTCCTGTTTGATGAAACTGACCAGGAACAGGTGATTGTCAGTGCCACCGGAGACCACATCATAACCTCGCTTGATAAACACTTTGGCCATAGTCTGGGCATTTTTCACTACTTGTTGTTGATAGCTTTCAAAGTCCGGCTCTAGCGCCTCTTTGAAAGCGACTGCCTTGGCGGCAATCACATGCATCAGCGGTCCACCTTGAATTCCGGGAAAGACAACCGAGTTCAGTTTCTTCTCGATCTCTGGATTTGATTTAGCCAAGATAATACCGCCACGTGGACCACGCAGGGTTTTGTGGGTAGTCGAGGTGGTCACATCGGCAATCTGTACCGGACTGGGATAAGCACCTACGGCAATCAAACCAGCAACATGTGCCATATCGACGAACAGGTAAGCACCGACACTGTCAGCGATGTCACGAAAGCGCTGCCAATCAACGACACGCGAATAGGCACTAAATCCGGCGATGATCATTTTAGGTTTGTGTTCTTGCGCCAGCGCCTCAACCTGGTCGTAATCAATCTCACCAGTGGCTTCATTCAGACCATATTGAATGGCATTGTAGATTTTACCGGAGAAGTTGACCTTGGCACCGTGAGTCAGGTGGCCGCCGTGGGCCAGACTCATACCTAGAACCGTATCACCCGGCTGTAACAGCGCCATGTAAACCGCAGCATTTGCCTGAGAACCAGAATGGGGTTGAACATTGGCGTAGTCGGCGCTAAATAGCTCCTTAACCCGATCAATAGCCAACTGTTCCGCGGTATCCACAAATTCACAACCGCCATAGTATCGTTTGGCAGGATAACCCTCAGCGTATTTGTTGGTCAGCACAGAACCCTGGGCCTCCATCACGCGTGGACTGGCGTAGTTTTCCGAGGCGATCAACTCGATATGCACTTCCTGACGCTCACGTTCGTGCTCCATCGCCGACCACAATTCTTCATCATACCCAGCAATGGTCATATCCTTAGTAAACATAGCGTTACAAATCTCCGGCTAGCTGTAAATCGAATCAAGAAAGGGGCATAAGGATACCTGATTCCGGCCATTTCTGCATTTGATATCACCTCTGTTCTGCCAAGCCCTACACTGCCATTCAAGCAAGTAACCCTTCAAAACATACGAGTAATGCAATACTACTCAGCCTCTAAACATCACAAACGTCCGAAAACTTCATGATATACTCCATAACCATATATATACTGAGTTTTTATAAAAATTCTGCTTGTTTGGCAGGACGCCAACCGCTACAAGTTTCATTAGGATCACGTGAGCCGTTACTGATACAGTAATTGCAAAGCAGACCTAGTAAGATAATGACGGGGCGAGGAAGTTGGCTGTTTCCACAAATCAACCACACACAAAAACATTTGGAAGAGTACTCTCGCTGCTAGAGAATTTAAAAACTACCGGCGCGGGCACAACTCTATATCAACATATCGAGCAATCATTTCTCGATCTCGAAACGTTGCAACACCATTCCGAAAAAATCTATCTCAGCTTGATTGGGAATTTACTCGACAACCTAGCGACACACTTTCCCACAGGCACTGAGCAATGGATGCAGATTCGTATTATGCAAATGAGTCTACTGGATTCGATGCCTGAAAAAGAACTTAATAGTATTCATACCCAGATTCAGCAACTTATCGCCCAAGCTCATCAGGAAGGGACGCATGGTCAAAAGAGCATGCAGGAGACCATCAATTTATTACTTGGTGAGTTAAATGGTAGCCATGCGCAATCACCAGCGACAGAGCTAGACTCAAGACAATTCAAACAACCAAACAGACCCACACTTGCGATTGGCGAAGAGCCTGCCTTCACAACTACCAATGACAATTCTGTAATTGTTAATAAATTTTCACCAGAGGCGCCCTATTGTTATATCGATAAAACACGTAACAATATGCAAACCATTCAATCAAGCCTGTCTGATCAAATTAGCAATGCTAAACAGTTCAATTCTGCCTTAGCCAAACTGTTACACAGCTCATTTGCGGCTATACGAAACCTGAAAGATTCAGAAGATCTTGGCTTGGTGAAAAGTAACTTTCTCAGACGTTATGCCAAATTGATTAAAATGCAGCAAGACCTGGCCACAAAATTCCAGACAATCGATGAAAGCCTCAACGATATTGAATCCAGAAGCCAAAACCTCGATGAAGAGTTGTCACGTGCTCACCGCTTAAGCTTGACCGATGACCTGACTCAGCTACCAAACAGGCGTGCTTTTCTAATGCGCCTGGATGATGAAATTTCGAGGGCACTGCGGTTTGATTACCCCTTAACCATGGCATTAATCGATATTGATAATTTCAAACCAATCAATGACACCTTTGGTCATGCTGCAGGTGATGTGATCCTGCGCCATTTTTCCCAAAACATGAATATCGTCTTTCGCTATCACGATATGGCAGCCCGTTATGGGGGAGAAGAGTTCGCCGTACTCTTTCCAAACACAGACACAAATGGCGCCATGAGCGCACTATGCAAGCTGCAAGATAAACTCAAAGCCGACCCGTATATTTTGGTTAAGAATGATGAGATCCCAGTACCAACTTTTTCTGCAGGTATTGTCCTTTATAATCCAGGTGAGGATGCTGACGAACTGATTAAACGTGCCGATGTGGCAATGTATAAAGGCAAGACATCAGGACGCGATCACATCGAGCTGGATCCACTTGGTATCAAGCCAGAAACAGAACGCGATAATATAGATTTAACAATCGCCTAGATAGTAAAAAGCCCGCTTTCGCGGGCTTTTTGCAATCACAAAACTGTTTAGGGCGCACTATCCAGGTCAGCACCCTCTTTCTCAACCGGCATCAAGTCGGCCTTGCTAACACCCAACATCAAAATTGCACTACTTGCGATATATACAGAGGAGTAGGTACCAACAAGCACCCCGATAATCAGCGCTTGAGAAAATCCGTGAATAATCTCACCACCAAACACGAATAGGGCAAGTAATACCAACAAGGTTGTTAAAGAGGTCACAAGGGTACGAGCCAATGTCTGAGTGATTGACCGGTTCAGAATATCGATTGACGTACCTTTACGCATCTTACGAAAGTTCTCACGGATTCGGTCATAAACAACAATGGTGTCATTCAGCGAATAACCGATCACCGCCAGCACTGCCGCCAATACTGAAAGATCAAAGGCAAACTGGAAGATGGAGAAAATGCCCATGGTAATCACCACATCGTGCACCAGAGCAATCACGGCCCCAACGGAGAAGCGGATCTCAAATCGAAAATAGACATAGATCAATATACCAAACAGCGCGGCCAACATAGCCAGCCCACCATCTTCGGTTAGCTCATCACCAATTTGCGGCCCGACAAACTCAACCCGGCGCAATTCAAGTTGATCGCCACTACCTTCCAGTGCGGTAAAAACACGGCTGCTAATGTCTGCCGTGCCTGCACTCTGTTCTGGTGACAGGCGTATCAACACATCCTGTGAAGTACCAAAATGCTGCACCGCAGCGCCTTCAAAACCGCCGTCACTTAAGGCTGAACGAATTACCGACAAATCAGCGGATTCACTATAGCCCACCTCGACTAGAGTGCCACCGGTAAAATCAATACCCAGGTTCAATCCACGTGTAGCCAAAGAGACAATCGACAAAACCATCAAAATCGCAGATAAGATCAGCGCCAACTTGCGCTTGCTCATGAAATCGATAGTCTGTTTTGTATTCAGTATCTGCATTGTTTTTTTCCTAATTCCTGACCCAAGCACTAGATGGAAAGTTTGGTGACACGTTTACCACCATAGACCAGGTTGATTACTGCGCGGGTCCCCATAATGGCGGTGAACATTGAGGTCAGAATTCCGATTGTTAAGGTCACAGCAAAGCCCTTGATAGGACCGGTACCCAAACCGAATAACACCATTGCGGCAATCAGGGTAGTAATATTGGCATCGGCGATGGTTGACACGGCCTTTTCATATCCGGAATGAATACTCGCCTGCGGTGAATTGCCATTACGTAACTCTTCACGAATACGCTCAAAGATCAGTACATTGGCATCCACCGCCATACCCACTGTCAAGACGATTCCGGCGATGCCTGGTAATGTCAGCGTGGCCTGAAACATGGAAAGCACTGCAACGATCATTACCAGGTTGAATGCCAGCGCCAAATTGGCTACAAGACCAAACACCTTGTAATACACCGCCATAAAAATCAGCACCAGGACGAAGCCAATCACCACCGATTTGAATCCCATGTCGATACTGTCCTGCCCCAGGCTTGGACCCACTGTGCGTTCTTCGATAATATCGACAGGGGCAGACAGGGCACCTGCACGCAGCAACAGTGCCAGGGTACGAGCTTCTTCTGTGTTATCCAGCCCAGTAATTTGGAATCGTTTACTCAGCGGCTCACGAATTGTGGCCAGGCTGATCACTTCTTCTACCTTGCGTTTATTCTTGACCAGCTCATCACCGACACGCGTGGTTTCTGTCTTATTCTCGATGAATACCACCGCCATGGTCTTGCCAACGTTTTCCTTGGTGACGTTGTTCATCTTCTTGGCGCCTTTACCATCAAGCGTGATAAATACAGCTGGGCTGCCATCGCGCTGATCGATCCCGGAGGCCGCATCAGTAATTGAATCTCCAGTAATGATAATGCTCTTCTTGATCAATACCGAACTACCGTTACGTTCTTTGTAAAGGCGAGAACCCGCTGGAACGCGGCCTGCCAGGGCATCCTGCACGTTACCGGTTTCATCGGCCAGACGAAATTCAAGCGTGGCGGTTGCACCTAGAATTTCCTTGGCTCGGGCAGTATCTTGCACACCTGGTAACTGCACGACTATGCGATTTTCACCTTGACGCTGGATGAGCGGTTCAGCCACCCCCAACTCATTCACACGATTGCGCAAGGTAGTGATGTTTTGTTGCACGGCAAACTTGCGCGTTTCGCGAATCTCATCCTCAGCCAACTTGACTGAAATATAAAAAGCTTCACCGCGCTGCTCATCCTCAAGCAGCAGATTGCGATATTCTTTACGAATCAGGCTGTATCCAGCTTGTTGTTCTTCGGCACTGCGAAACTTAATATCCACACCACCGTTGGACACGCGACTAACGGTCAGGTAACGCACTTTGTTTTCCCGCAACAAGCCACGCAGATCACCCACATAACGCTGTTCTGCCATCTCAATCGCTGCGTCGGTATCGACTTCCATGAGAAAGTGCACCCCACCACGCAGATCGAGACCAAGATACATCGGCAGTGCGTTAAATGAACGCAACCAGTCTGGCGTCGCCGGCGCCAAGTTAAGCGCAATCACATAATCCTCTGCCATGGTGAGGGAAAGGCGATCTTTCGCCTTGAGCTGATCCTCGGTATTGGCAAAACGCACGACCAAACCTTGAGCTTCAAGATCCATTGCCACAGGATCAATGCCAAGTCGATTTAATTCGCTACGCACATCACCCAGGGCGGCGTCACTAACATCAGCGTCGCGGGTTGAAGAGATCTGCAAGGCAGGGTCCTCACCATAGAGATTTGGTAAAGCATAGAGTGCTCCAACCGCAACGACAATTACGATCAGCAGGTTTTTCCACCACGGGTACTGGTTAATCATGTTTATATGGCCCCGAACTTCTTTGTGCTACTGGATATTAATTAGAGTTTGATAGTCCCTTTGGGCAGTAATGAGCCAATCGCACTCCTCTGCACCTGAACCTCAACACCTGCTGCAATTTGTAAGGTAACGAAACTGTCTTCAATCTTGACGATCTTGCCGGCAAGACCACCGCTGGTAACCACTTCGTCATTCTTGGCCAGCCCTTCGGTCATCTTTTTATGTTCTTTGGCACGCTTGATCTGTGGCCGCAGCAACAAAAAATAGAAAATCAAAAAAAGTGCAATCAGAAAAACGAAATTGATCATGCCAGGCTCACCGCCACCAACCGCTGCCTCCTGGGCCATGGCATCTGATATAAAAAAGCTCATCTTATTCCTCTCTAACAGCTTGATTAGTGAATTCTTCTCGCCCAAAACCGGGCAGATTCGCAAAGGCGCACATTATGACACAGCCAGCCCGCGTTTTGCATAAAACTCGGCCACAAATTCCTCAAGCTCGCTGGCCTCAATCGCGGCGCGCAAACCTTGCATAAGCTCCTGATAGTAATAAAGGTTATGTATGGTATTCAGACGCGAGCCAAGAATTTCGCGGCACTTGTCCAGGTGACGCAGGTAAGAACGGCTATAATTCTGGCAGGTATAACAGGCACAATCCTCATCCAACGGCCGGGTATCATTCTCGTAAGTCGCATTTCGGATGCGAATTTCACCCTGGCGAGTGAACAGATGTCCATTACGGGCGTTGCGGGTCGGCATAACGCAATCAAACATATCCACACCGCGGCGTACCGCTTCAACGATATCCTCCGGTCGTCCCACGCCCATTAGATAACGAGGCTTGTTGATCGGCATCTGTGGCTGAAGTTCATCGAGGATCATAATGCGCTCTTGCTCACTTTCCCCCACTGACAGCCCCCCGATGGCATAACCATCGAAACCAATATCGGTTAAGCCGTCGAGTGAAATCTTGCGCAATTCTGGATACATACCGCCCTGAATGATGCCAAATAGCGCAGAGGGGTTTTCACCATGAGCCGTCTTGCTGCGTTTCGCCCAGCGTAATGACAGTTCCATCGATTCACGCGCCTGCTCCTCAGTTGCCGGGTAAGGCGTGCACTCATCGAAGATCATGACAATATCCGAACCCAGCTCACGCTGCACCTGCATCGAGCGCTCAGGATCGAGAAACACCTTGTCGCCATTGACTGGCGAACGAAACGTGACCCCCTCTTCAGTAATCTTTCTCATCTCACCCAGACTGAAGACCTGAAAACCACCCGAGTCAGTCAGAATCGGCCCCTGCCAATGCATAAAATCGTGCAGATCACCATGAGCCCGGATAATCTCAGTACCGGGACGCAGCATCAGATGAAGCGTGTTGCCGAGAATGATCTCGGCGCCGATACCACGCAGCTCTTCCGGCGTCATCGCCTTCACTGTGCCGTAAGTACCGACCGGCATAAAGGCAGGGGTTTGTACCGTGCCACGCTCAAAAGTCAGTGCGCCACGACGGGCAGCGCCATCACTGTTAATTAATTCAAATCTCATCGTCATACTTTATTACTGTTCGACCAGGACTTCTGGTTGAGGAATTACAAGCATCGCATCACCATAGCTGAAAAATCGATACTCCTGTTCAACGGCATGCCGGTATGCGGCCATGACTTGTTCATAACCACCCAATGCTGACACCAACATCAATAGGGTTGACTCGGGCAGGTGAAAATTGGTGATCAACAAATCAATAGCCTTGAACTTATATCCAGGCGTGATAAACAAACACGTTTCACCACTGAAGGCTTGCAACTGACCGGATTGGGCAGCGGATTCAAGACTGCGCACCGAGGTAGTCCCGACCGCAATGACTCTGCCACCGGCTGCTCGCGTTTTTTCTATCGCCTCAACAGTCGCTTCGCTTACCTCAACATATTCAGCATGCATATGGTGCTCTTTCAGATCATCTACCCGCACCGGTTGAAAGGTGCCCGCCCCCACATGCAAGGTAATAAACTCTGTCCCAACACCTTTTGCCCGCAACGTTTCTAATAATTGTTGATCAAAATGCAGCCCCGCTGTCGGTGCCGCCACAGCACCTGGGCGGTTTGCATAAACAGTCTGATAACGCTCATGGTCATCTGACTCATCTGGCCGTTCAATATACGGTGGCAGCGGGATGTGACCAATTGCATCGAGGATTTCGAACACCGGGCGATCATCAAGAAACTCTAATTCAAATAGATCTTCCTGGCGACCCAGCACCTCCACCTCAATTTCACTATCAAGAACCAAACGGCTATTTGGCTTGGGTGACTTGCTGGCACGCACATGTGCCAATACCTGATGCTCATTCAAGACGCGCTCAACCAGCACCTCAACTTTGCCACCACTTGCCTTGCGGCCAAACACGCGGGCAGGTATCACCTTAGTGTCATTGAAGACCAGCACATCGCCCGGTTTAAGATAATTAATGATGTCACTGAACTGACGATCGGCTACTGTTTTGGTCGAACCATCCAACACCAACAAACGGCCGGCACCACGTTCCGATAAAGGTCGTTGGGCTATTAAATGTTGGGGTAAGTTGTATTCAAAATCACTGCGCTGCATGGCGGGCGATGGTACCAGTTTCTCACTTTAACCGCGAGTTACACGGCTTGCCGATTGATACAGATCAGGTATACTACGGCCCTTCCTTTAGCCGGGATGGCGGAACTGGTAGACGCGCCAGACTCAAAATCTGGTTCTGGTAACAGAGTGCGAGTTCGATTCTCGCTCCCGGCACCATCTTTAAACTTCGATTTGAATCAGCTTTAACTTTGGTGTGGTATACGCCCGTACTGCCGTACCAGGCGATTCACGCGTGGCGCCAAATCTTCACCCAACTGTTCCCATTTGAAACGCCAGCGCCAGTTTTCTTCGCTCGTACCCGGGATATTCATCCTATGCGCTGCACCCAGGGCCAACAGATCTTGCATGGGAATAACGGCCAAACAAGCAACTGAAGCCAAGGCAGAACGTATCATCGGCCACGGCATGGTTTCGGTGGGATAGCCAAGATATTCAGCCAAGTGAGCTTGAGTCTCGACGGGGAGTGATTCATACCAGCCCACCGTGGTGTCATTGTCATGAGTACCGGTATACACGACACTATCAATCGACTGATTGTGGGGTAAATAGGGATTCGCGGAATCACCACCAAAGGCGAACTGTAATATCTTCATCCCCGGCATATGATATTTTTTTCTCAGGGCATCCACCTCTTCAGTGATAATACCCAGATCTTCGGCCACCAAGGGTAGAGGATCAAACTCTTTATGCAATGATTTAAACAACTCATCACCGGGCGCTTTGACCCAGTGACCATTCATGGCGGTGTCTTCACTGGCCTGGATTTCCCAATAGGCTTCAAACCCACGGAAGTGATCAACCCGTATCCAATCGAACATTTCCAGCTGGGTTGCCATGCGGGTCTTCCACCATGCAAAATCATCAGCCTGCATCCTGTCCCAACGATAATGCGGATTGCCCCAGCGTTGCCCGGTCTCAGAAAAATAATCAGGCGGCACACCCGCCACTATTTCGGCCTGGCCATTTTCGTCAAGCGTAAAATATTCACGATGGGCCCATACCTCAGCACTATCGTGAGCAACAAAAATAGGCATGTCGCCAAACAGAATCACGCCTCGCTGGCGCGCGTACTCATGCAGAAAACCCCATTGGCGAAAGAAAATAAATTGTTCAAAACGGACGTAGTCAACTGATTCTGCAAGTGCGTTTTCGGTATCTTTCAAGGCGCCTGTATCTCGATCCCGCAGGGCTTTTGGCCAGGCTAGCCAGTGACGATTGTCCTGGGTTTGCCGAATAGCCTGGAACAAAGCGTAGTCCTGCAACCAATACTCATTGTGGCGCACAAAATCACCAAACTCGGCTCGCGCGCCATCATCCGCATTGGTCAAAAAACATTGATGTGCACGCTTTAGCCTCTCAAGACGATAATCAACAAAATTTTCCGGCTCCGCCTCTAATTCACCGTCCAACCAACCCCACTCCTGCAAAAGTGTCAGGTTGATCAATAGTGGATTGCCGGCGTGTACTGACAACCCTTGATAAGGTGACAAATCACCATGGGTCGGCACCAGCGGCAACATCTGCCACGCGGTCATACCGCTAGCAACTAAGAAATCGATAAAACGATAGGCCTCTGGGCCCAGGTCTCCCAACCCGGCGCCGCCAGGTAATGAAGTGGGATGTAATAAAACTCCTGCTCGACGACGACTGAGGGGCGTATCAACTGCGCTCACCTAACCTCCTGGCCATGGCGCATGACACCACCTGCTGCAGGATCTCCACCACCATGCGTAAATGAATGGGATAGATATTCCGGCGGTTCCTCACCAAGCATTTGATAAAGCGTAGCCAATTGCAATCGATAGAGGCGTTCAAAATCGCGCACCGCATCTGATGGATTGTAATCACCAAACCACCAAAACCAATCAGAGCCTTCGCAAATCGAAAGTTGATGCTCAACTTTGCTTAACAGTTCATCCGTCAATCGACCACTGGCAACTACCCTATCAAAAGTCCGCTTGGCTTCGACCAACATATCCCAGCCGCGGTTTTTATCCTCCTCACCAATCCAGGTGGAGAACGTGCCATAGACCCAGCTACCGGCAACGAAATGGGGCAGTTCAATCTCAGTCGAATATTGATTCAAACATTCAGAGAACGTTGTCAGTTGCAACTTAGGATTAGAGGATAGCTTCTGGTAAAGCGCACTGAGAAAGTAAAAACCATTATCTGGAAAATATTCCCACGCGTTTTCACCATCAAGAATAATTGAAACCACTGTCTCTGGATTATCGACACTGACATCGGCGATGTTTTCCAAATGATGCATAAAATCACCGACCGCATCATCCGCATGCCAGTTGGAATATTTAAACCCTATTGAATCCGACAAGCCATCATCACGAAAGAAACAGGCTATTTTCCGGCCTTCAGGTAAATAAGCCTGATGAACCGATTCTCGCTCACGCAACTCGGCGGGGGTTTGTTCCAGCTTGAGACTGTTGCGCAGCACACTTTCACCACTGGCGGCCCAACGAATACCGTGTTTATCCAGCAGCTTCAGCGTTTGCGTACTTATTGAACCTTCAGATGGCCAACAACCTTGCGGCCTAAAACCGAAGTAATGCTCAAAGGTCTGCAATCCCTTTTCGATATGCCATTCAGCCCGGGCCTCACCACCCGGATAACTATCCGCTAAAGGCAACGGCGCATCCGGCATTGCTTCATGCGTACTCTTCAGGTCCAGGAGTAAAGGTACAATCGGATGGGCGTATGGGGTAAATGACAATTCAAGCTGGCCTTTTTCAGCCAAACGACGGTAGCGTTCGATAACGCCACCAAGTAGTTCGTTGATCACCACCATTAATTCATGACGGTCATGCAAACTAAAACAACGGCCTTTTTTGATTAATGCCTTAACCCTTGGATCTTTGCGCCGCACTGTTTCACCCATCCAGCCCAGGTGATACCAGGTAACAATGTCTGCCATATACTGCTCGTTAATATACATCCACTCATCAGGCGAATTGATTAATCGCTTGGCCATATCAACCAAACACTCATAATCCGCAAAACGCTGAATAATGGTTGCTTCGTTAGCGCGCATGCAGGCTTTAACCAGGGTAATACGTTGCTCAGGCTCCTCAGGAAGAGTTGGACTAACTAATGACAGTAACAGATGATCCTGCAGTGCCGTGCCTTCGCGCAGAAAGGCAGCTACCTGATTGGCATAGTCATCAAGCTGTTCCAGCAGAATAGGGGCAAAATTGACCACTGCCCTGGCCTCAGGCACTGCTTCAAGATGGGCTGCCATATCGACATAATCTTTAATGGCATGCAAGTAGGTCCAAGGCAGTATGTACTCGTTTGTAGTTGGATCAAAATAGTTCGGCTGGTGCATATGCCAACACAGCACCACCTTCAAACGGGTATCAACGGACATAGTGCAGTTCTTGCCCCAACATCTCCGGTACAACCAACACCACACCACCCTCACTGACATGAAAACGTTCAGCATCCGCAATGGGATCTTCACCAATCACTGTGCCAGCAGGTATTTTGCAACCTTTATCAATGATCGCCTTGCGAATACGACAGTTCTCACCGATATCCACGTCAGGCAAGATCACTGACTCTTCTATCTCTGAATAAGAATGGACGCGGACATTTGAGAACAACAAGGAACGGCGCACTGTACCACCGGAGATCAAACAGCCCCCAGAGACCATTGAATCGATTGCCTGACCACGGCGGCCTTCATCATCAAATACAAATTTAGCCGGTGGCAATTGTTCCTGGTAAGTCCAGATTGGCCATTCACGATCATAAAGATTCAACTCAGGAGTTACTCCAATCAACTCCAAATTAGTCGACCAAAAAGCATCAACTGTCCCCACATCACGCCAATAGCCCTGCAGGTCTGATTCCAGATCCCTAAATGAATATGAAAATACTCGATAATTATCAATCACCGCTGGAATGATGTCTTTACCAAAATCGTGACTGGATCCTGGGTTATCTGCATCTCGGATTAGTTGTTCATAAAGAAAACGGGTATTAAAAATATAGATACCCATTGATGCCAGAGCGACATCATCTTGACCGGGCACAGGCTGAGGATCGTCCGGCTTTTCGCTAAACCCCAATATGCGGCCTTCGGTATCCACACTCATCACGCCAAACGCCTTGGCCTGTTCCAGTGGCACTTCAAGACAACCGATGGTCATATCAGCATTATTCGCAGCATGATGAGCCAGCATCGGGCCATAGTCCATTTTATAGATATGGTCACCTGCAAGTAACAACACGTATTCAGGATTGTGTGCACGGATAATATCGATGTTCTGATAGACGGCATCTGCAGTACCTGAATACCATGCCTCTTGGATTCGCTGTTGTGCGGGCAGAAGTTCGATAAACTCACCGAATTCGCCACGAAAATAACCCCAACCCTGTTGGATGTGCCCTATCAGCGAATGAGATTTATATTGGGTAAGAACCCCGATACGGCGAATACCGGAATTTATGCAATTAGAAAGCGGAAAATCAATGATTCTGAATTTCCCTCCAAATGGTACCGCCGGTTTAACTCGCCAAGTAGTTAACTGTTTTAGTCGAGAACCACGCCCTCCAGCAAGGATGAGGGCGAGCGTGTCGCGAGTTAATCGGCTGACAAAACGTGCGTCGTCTTTAGACATATCTCCACCCCTATTTATTGTCGCTTGTGAATCACTTCGAAACTGCTGTCATTGCAGCCTGATTACAGTTCCCCTCTGCAATCGAAGCGATTATGCTATGTTATCATCAATCAAATACAATAACGACGATAAATCAAAATGGCCACCAAGAAAATGAAAAAAATCAGTCCTGAACTGCAACGAATTCTCGATGCAAATCATCATGATCCATTTTCAGTATTGGGCCGCCATCCTCACGGCGATGGAGAAGTGATTCGCGCGTTCATGCCTAGAGCTAAAGAAGTACGCATCGTCGATACCAAGATTCAACTTGAACGCATAGGCAAAACGGATCTTTTTCAATGGTCTGGAAAAACAAATGACCTGCCCAAACATTATCGTCTTGCCTGGACGGATGAGCAACAACAGACCCATATCATGCATGATCCGTACAGTTTTGAACCGGTTCTGTCCGAGTACGATTTACACCTGTTTGGTGAGGGCAAACACTGGCATGCCTATCACGTTTTAGGGGCACGGCCGCTTGAAGTAGACGGCGTCGAAGGTGTTGTGTTTGCAACCTGGGCACCCAATGCCGAACGAATTAGTGTTGTTGGCGACTTCAACAATTGGGATGGACGTTGCCATCCGATGCGAGTGCGTGGCAGCACAGGAATCTGGGAGCTGTTCATCCCCGAACTCAGCGCCGACACCCTGTATAAATTTGAAATTCGCTCCCGCATTGGCGGTCAGATTTTGCTAAAAACAGATCCCTATGGCCGCCATTTTGAACTCCGTCCTGGCACTGCCTCAATCGTCACTGCTGACAGCGAGTATCAGTGGAATGACGAGGCCTGGATGGAACATCGCCAGAAAAGCGACTGGCTACACGACCCCATGTCTATCTACGAAGTTCATCTGGGCTCATGGCAACTTGATGAGCAAGGCAATTTCCTCACCTACCGCGAGCTTGCCGTCCAGCTGGTCGACTATGTTAAGGAGTTAGGCTTCACCCATATCGAGTTGATGCCGATCACCGAGCACCCTTTTGACGGCTCCTGGGGATATCAAACCACCGGCTATTACGCCCCAACCAGTCGCTTTGGCGCACCGGATGATTTTCGCTATTTTGTTGACTACTGTCATGCCAACGGCATCGGAGTAATGCTTGATTGGGCCCCCGGCCATTTCCCCAAAGATGCGTTCGCCTTAGCCCAATTTGATGGCAGTGCTCTCTATGAACATGAAGACCCACGCATGGGTGAACATAAAGACTGGGGAACATTAATTTTTAACTATGGCAGAAATGAAGTGCGCAATTTTCTGTTTTCCAGCGCACTCTACTGGCTGGAAGAGTTTCATCTTGACGGGCTGCGCGTTGACGCTGTTGCCTCAATGCTCTATCTCGACTATTCACGCGAAGAAGGTGAGTGGATTCCAAACAAATATGGCGGCAATGAAAACCTGGATGCAATTCAGTTCATACGTCAGCTCAATGAAGTTACCCACGAGCAACACCCTGGCAGCCTGATTATGGCGGAAGAATCTACCTCATGGCCAATGGTGTCCCGCCCCATCTATCTCGGCGGTCTGGGTTATAGCATGAAGTGGAATATGGGCTGGATGAATGACACACTGGAATATATCAGCAAGGATCCAATCTACCGCCACTACCATCATGGCATGCTAACCTTTAGTCTGTTATATGCATTCACAGAAAACTTTATTCTGCCCTTCTCACATGATGAAGTCGTGCATGGCAAGGGCTCCATGCTCAATAAAATGCCTGGTGACGAATGGCAACGCTTCGCCAATCTGCGACTGCTTTATTGCTATATGTTTACCCATCCCGGTAAAAAACTGTTGTTCATGGGCTGTGAATTTGGCCAAGGGCAAGAGTGGAACTGTAATGCCCCTCTCGACTGGCATGCACTCGACTATCCCAATCATCAGGGCATCAAGAAGCTGATCAGCGACCTGAACCAGCTATACTGCAAAACTTCGGCAATGCATCGCTTCGATTTTGAAAGCCAAGGCTTTGAGTGGGTGGATTGCAACGACGCAGCACAGTCTGTATTGAGTTACATGCGCCGCGATGGAGACGACATTATCATTGTAGTACTCAACTTCACACCTAACCCACGGGAAGGATACCGGCTCGGTGTACCGTTTGAAGGAATCTACGAGGAAATAATGAATACTGATTCAGAATATTACGGCGGTAGCAACATGGGAAATCCTTATAAAATATCCAGCGACTCCCAGGCATGGATGAATCAAAATCACTCAATTGTTGTCACCCTACCACCGCTCGCCGCGCTGGTGCTACGCAAAGTTAGTTAGGTTTTATACCAATTCACCGGCCAAAAGCATCATTACTGTCAACAACAACAGCCAAGCCCACTGCCATGCAGCGGGTTTATTGCCAAGGTTGATTTCAATTTCCTCGCAAGGAGTCTGTTCTGCCCGGGAAATAACCTCTTCTACCAATCCCGCAGCGACACTGGCGTAAGCTTTGACATCACCTTTACTAACACCGGTCTGTTTCACCTGGTCTCCGACCAAGGTTTGCACGTTCATCACATAAGTAAGGATTAGCGACATCCGCACAGCAAAACGCTGGCGTGAAATACCCAGCAACTGAAGTGGTGCTGCCAACCAATACAGCGCCGACACCAAGGCATTACGCGGCGTCACAAACAACAGCCAATGCACTGATGCAATTATCAAAATCAATGCCAGCATGCGTTGCCCACCTTGGACCAAGCCGGTTGTAGTTGGCATCCATGAAGAGAACTGCAGCTCGGCAAATAGCGCCGGTCCTGGCGTTAACCAAGCATAAATGAAAAAAATCGAGAGTAGAAACCAGCGCATACGACGCAGTGTTGGCCACAGCCCTGAAAGGCTTTGACTACCTGTAGTTATATATAGCAATGCAACCAAGAGAGCAGCCAGCCCCTGCTGACCAAGATCACCAAAGGCAAGAAACAGGCTAAAAACAATAAAGCATAAAATGCGCAAAACCGGATGCACATTGCTGTACCATCCGGTTTTGTTAGTCATAATTATGAAGTTTTAGGCTATGAAATTTGTTGCATTAACTGCGCAGCCTCTTCGCGCTGATCGTCATCACCCTCTTCGACGACCTCACCTAGGATCGAACGGGCACCATCCTGATCACCCATGTCGATGTAAGCTTTGGCTAAATCCAGTTTGGTTCCAACCATATCATCCGAGCTATCGAAAATATCGTCATTGTCCTCATCAGACAATTCACTAAAATCCATTTCACCTAAATTTGCAATATCGGCCAACGGATCAATAGTTTCTTCCACGGCTGATTCGGTAATGGGCTCCTCTTCAACCTCTAAGTCTGCCTTCAGATCATCAGACTCACCAGATTCAGCGAAAGTACCCGTATCCAGCTCAATTACATTATCGATGTCAGATTCGTGTTTCCTGGCCGCGTCCAGCAGACCATCAGTCTCACCCTCCACATCTTTCGCTTGATAGATGGCCTCCTCATCCCCTGATCCACTTTCTTCCGCTGTTAGTGAGTCCAAATCGACATCGGCTGATTCTGCGTTACTTAAATACTCATCATCTTCAGTAAGAAAAGACTCAGCCTCAGCAGTGGTATTTGTATCAATAGAATCAACATCAGCGATCCCTTCGAGCGACGCTAATGATTCTTCCTGAACATCAGCCAAATCAGTCAATTCATCTTTATTCGCGCCTTCTTCTGCCGAGAAAATATCCAGCTCAGCGCTAAGATCAATTTCGTCATTACCTTCAAGTGAATCAGCCAGATCCTCTAATGCATTGTCAGCCTTAGACTCATCATCACTGAGAAAATCAGCCAAATCATCACTACCAAGATCGAGATCATCCAGGGAGATATCTGTATCTGTCACCTCGGTGTCATCCGCACCAACACCAAGCTCTTTTTCTGATTCCAAATCCAGGTCAAAATCGAGACCACCAAGATCATCAAGAGACATATCCAGCTCATCTTCTTGACCAGCCAAATCTTCCACCGCTTCTGTCATCGCAGTAGATTCAGCATCCACACCCAAACCAGACATGTTCAAACTTCCAGCCAACGCATCATCACTAAGCTCTGAAATCTCTTCTGAAACAGACTGGTCAGCATCAAAATTAAACTCTTCACCAAGATCGTGACCAACTTCTTCAGATTCAAAGCTTGATTCAGCGTCAGCGATATTACCTAAATCTGAAACAGCTCCCTCGGAAAAGAGCGGATGGTCCGGCAGCAACTCACGTCCCATTTGTACTGCCTGCACCCATAACTGCTCGTCTTGTCCGTCGAGCGCTGCATAGAGCGATTCCGCCTGAGCCTCGAATGAGTCTGTATCTTTCGTAGCATGGTAAATTTCTAAAAGTTTCAGTTTCAACTCATGGCGCGCAGGATCCGCAGCAATAGCCTCTTTCAGTAAAGCTTCGGCCTGTTCATAACGACGGTAAGCAAGATAAACGTCTGCCTCTGCAACCGGATCAATTTCACTTTCTTCAGCTTGAATAGCCCCCATTCCTGAACCAAAATCGCCGATAGCAGAAATATCATCCTCTATGTGTTCAGTAGGCTCTTCTGTGCTTGCAGCTGTTTCCTCAACAAGTTCAGCAGCGCTTGTAGTAGTCGCCGCAACACCAGCATCTGCTTTGGGTTCAGCAGACTGCACTACAGGTGTCATAACGGTAAAATCTTCTTCATCGGCCTGACCACGACGGCGCATCATCATAGCCACCAGCAACAACAAGACGATTACACCACCGCCAGCAGCCATGTACATCGGATTAGCCAGAATCTCATCAACCAAACTGGTTTGAACCGGCTCAGGCTGCACAGCAGGCTTTTTCGCTACAGCTGGCGCAGCTTGCTCAGTCGTCTGGGGCTGTTCTTCAGCGACGGGTGTTTCCGCTTGCGCATCACTTTGGGTATCAGCTTGTAATATACCGAGGCTATCGTCTTTGAGTGTCAGCAGTTTTTGGACAGATTGTAATTGTTTCTCCAACTCATCCAAGCGCGAGCGTAAATCTGCATTTTCCTGGCGCGATGCTTCTGCTGACTCTTGTGCCATAGCAAGTTCACGCCTCAGTGCGTCAGTCGACTCACCCGAGGTACCCGAACCAACGCCTGAACGTATACGCGCCTCTTCATCAGGACTTAGCAACTGAAGCCGAGCTTCAGTTTGTGCTTTTGGTGCTACCGGTGCTGGAGCAGCTTTGCTAGCACTTTCTGGAGCTGCTGCAGGGGCGCTTGCAACACGCTGTTGGCGTCCTGACACCGCTGATCCCTTGCCTTTTGAACCCAACCACTTCTGGTACTGGCGATTTGATTCAGCCGCCGCCTGACGCTTGCTTAATTCGGTAATGACTTCCATCTCAGGCTGACGCAGTACATAGCCAGCCTTGAGGCTATTGATATTGCTATTGTCGAATGCTTCAGGATTTTCCTTCAGCAAACCAATCATCATTTGCGGAACGCTCACAGACCGGTCAGGGCGCATATCCTGCGCTACGGCCCAGAGAGTGTCTTTACGAGTCGTAGGACCATAACTTCCCGGTGCAGTGACACGCGGTTGCGCCGTGGCGGTTGGCGCCGCAGCTGGCTCTCTTACAACTTGAGCTGGCTGGGTTGTGGCGGCACTGATTCGGCCTACTTGTTGATCTTTTTCAAATACTGGGGGATCAAGCAGCAACGTGTATTCACGCATCATCTGCCCACTGGCCCAATTAATCGTTAGGATAAAATCCAGAAACGGTTCTTTAACTGGTTGACTAGAAGACACCTTAATATATGGCGCACCGGCACCTGTACTCACCAGCTCAAAATCAAGATCAAGCAGAATAGGCAGCCGGTCAATTCCCAAACGGCTGAAGGCATCCTTGGATGCCATTTGAACTTTTAAACTGTTTAATTCGTTAGATGTAGCAGAAAATAGCTTGATCTTCGCACCCAGACGCTGATTCAGGGAAGTATTAACTTCAATTTCCCCCATACCCAGTGCATGGACCAGGCTTGATGAAGCCATCAAGCATGCGCTCAATGCTAATGCTAACCGACGTTTTTTGAATCCCTTACTCAATGTCACGATCCCGATTTTTTCATCCCGACTTCACATCCAGCCTTCATATATAACGGCTATCGTTCAGTTTTTTTGAATATTTAGCTATTTTTTTGAACTACGCCATAAAAGTGGCGATTGGCAAGAAAAAAACTAACCTTCAAATCCTTTGATACTTAGTTCAGATACTCTTTTATCAAAATTTCTGCTATCTGAATACAATTTAAAGCAGAACCCTTGCGTACGTTATCGGCGACCATCCACAAATCTAAACTTCTTTCGCGGGTAATATCTTTACGTAAACGACCCACAAAAATGGCATCCTCGCCAATTGCATCTGTCACAGCAGTAGGGTATTCATCATCTCTCATGAGACTGACAGCCGGAGCTTTTTCCAACAAATCATACACTTGATCCAGCTCTAGCGCTTTTATTGTTTCAAAATTTACAACCATTGCATGACCATGAAATACCGGCGCACGAACACAGGTGGCATTTAGCAGCAAGTCATCGTTGGAAAGAATCTTGGCGGACTCCCACGCCAGCTTTGCCTCTTCCATGCTGTAACCGTCATCCAGAATAGCGCCGATTTGTGGCAATAGGTTGAAAGCAATTTGCTTATTAAAAACATTACTTTCAATAGGCTTCATATTAAACATAGCGGCCGCCTGTTTAGCCAGCTCCTCCACACCCGCTTTATCCTTGCCTGACACGGCCTGTAACGTAACTGCGTTGATGCGGACAATACCTGCAACATCATTCAACGGCTTGAGAACAGTGGTTAACAAGGTGGCATTGCTACCAGGACTGGCAACTATATTTTGCTGGGTGTACCCGGCCAGAGTCTCAGGATTGACCTCAGCAACGACCAGCGGCACGTCGTCCTCGAGACGAAAACAGGGACTGTCATCAATGACTACACAGCCGCTCTCGGCCGCCTTGGGAACATATTGCTCGGACAGCAATTCATCAACACAGAAAAAGGCCAGGTCAACCTGGGCAAAATCAAACTCTTCCAGCGGTTTAACACTGAGATGGTGTTCTTTAAACGAAACACGCCCACCAGCCTCATGCGCAAGCACGTGAATGGAAGCAACTGGAAATTCGCGTTCCTCTAACAGGGTCAGAACAGCCTCACCGACCAGCGTATCGCAGCCCACAACTGCTATGTTATAAGTCTTGCTCATAGGAATAAATCAGCTCTCGAGCAAGATACGCAACATACGGCGCAGCGGTTCGGCGGCGCCCCATAGCAACTGGTCACCCACGGTGAAAGCCGACAGGTACTCTGGACCCATACTCAACTTACGCATGCGACCAACAGGCACATTCAATGTGCCAGTCACTGCCGCAGGTGTAAGCTCTTGCATGGTGATCTCTTTTTCATTGGGGATGACTTTGACCCAATCATTATGTGTGGCAATAATGCCATGGATTTCATCCAGAGGGACATCTTTTGTCATCTTGATAGTCAGCGCCTGAGAGTGACAACGCATTGCGCCGATACGGACACATAGTCCATCAATCGGCAGCGGATTATCGCTGCGCCCAATAATCTTGTTTGTCTCAGCCTCAGCCTTCCACTCTTCTTTACTCTGCCCAGATTCCAGCGGCACATCTATCCATGGGATCAGCGAACCCGCCAGCGGTACCGGCCAGGCTTCGAGAGGGTAATCATCAGAACGAATAAAATCTGACACCTGCTTATCGATTTCCAAAATGGCAGAGGCCGGATCATGCAACAAAGAGACAACCTTGGCGTCTATCGCTCCCATTTGTTGAATCAGCTCACGCATATTGCGTGCACCTGCACCTGACGCCGCCTGGTAGGTCATGGGTGAAATCCATTCCACCAGTCCTTTATCCAACAGACCACCGATGGCCATTAACATCAAGCTGACAGTGCAGTTACCACCGACATAGGTCTTAATACCGTTGGCCAGCCCATCCTTAATGACATCAATATTCACGGGGTCCAGCACAATGATACTGTCATCTTTCATACGCAGGGCAGACGCAGCATCTATCCAATAACCATTCCAGCCAGAGGCACGCAATGGCTCGTAAACCTCGCGTGTGTAATCTCCCCCTTGGCAAGAGATGATCACATCCATCGTCTTCAATTCATCAATGCTGTTGGCATCTTTTAAAGCAGGTATAGCCTTGCCTACATCCGGCCCCGGCTGACCCGCTTGAGACGTGGTAAAGAAAACCGGCTCGATATCAGCAAAATCATTATTGTCACGCATGCGCTGCATCAGCACAGACCCCACCATGCCGCGCCAACCAATCAGACCTACTCTCTTCATATCCCTATCTCTCTAAACTCTTATACATTTATTCAGGCAAGTGCTGCAACCACGGCATCACCCATTTCAGAGCATGATACCTTGCGTGTGCCTTCTGAATAGATATCTACTGTTCGATAGCCATTCGCCAATACCTTGCGCACCGCATCATCGATAACCTGCGCAGCTGCCTCATCTGCAAAAGTGTAACGCAACATCATGGAAACAGACAGGATAGTTGCCAGCGGATTGGCAATATTTTTACCGGCAATATCGGGAGCTGAACCGTGGATCGGCTCGTACATACCCTTATTGTTTTGATCCAGTGAGGCTGAGGGCAACATGCCGATGGAACCCGTCAACATCGAAGCGGCGTCAGACAGAATATCACCGAATATATTACCGGTCACAATCACATCAAACTGTTTCGGCGCGCGCACTAACTGCATGGCGGCGTTGTCGACATACATGTGGCTCAACTCAACCTCTGGATATTCCTGACTAATTTCAGTGACAACCTCTTTCCACAACTCACTGCACTCTAGTACATTAGCCTTTTCTACTGAACACAGTTTCTTATCGCGTTTCATGGCAATCTGGAAGGCCACATGGGCAACACGGCGCACTTCAGATTCGCTATACAGCATGGTATTAAAACCCACGCGCTCACCGTTACGTACTTCAATACCGCGTGGCTGGCCAAAATAGATATCACCCGTCAATTCACGCACGATCATAATATCCAGATTTGAAACCACTTCCGGCTTTAATGTCGATGCTTCAGCCAGCTCAGGATAGAGCAAAGCAGGACGCAGATTGGCAAACAGGTTTAGCTCCTTGCGGATGCGCAGCAGACCACGCTCAGGGCGCAAAGGACGATCCAGGTTGTCGTACTTGGGACCGCCAACCGCACCTAGCAGTATTGCATCAGAAGCCTTGGCTAACTCCAGAGTTTCCGCTGGCAGCGGATCACCGGCAGCATCATAGCCGGCACCGCCAATGGCAGCTTCTGTCATTTCAACATCCAGACCATGGCTCGCTTTAAGCACTTCAATTACTTTTACGGCTTCCCTTACAATTTCAGGGCCAATGCCGTCACCCGGCAACACTGCAATTTTCTTTGTCATTTTATTCTCTCTAACTAAACTCTAATATTTGATCAGCACAACCTGGTGGGCTGCGTCTAACGCCTTAGCCCACCCTACATTTAATTAAACAACCAGGGAGACCTGGCCTTGTGTTTTTCTTCAAAGGCCTTGATGTCATCCACACACTGCAGTGTCAGACCGATGTCATCCAATCCATTCAACAAACAATATTTGCGAAACTCATCCACTTCAAAAGCAAATGACTCTCCTGTCGGCGTCGTGACCTGCTGATTAGGTAAATCAACGGTCAGACGATAACCCTCACTGGCCTCAGTCTCCTTAAACAACTGATTAACAATCGCGGCATCCAGAACAAGAGGAAGAATACCGTTCTTGAAACAGTTATTGTAGAAGATATCGGCAAAACTCGGCGCGATAACGCTGCGAAAACCATAGTCTTCCAGCGCCCAGGGGGCATGCTCTCGTGATGAGCCACAACCAAAATTATCCCGCCCCAGCAACACCTGGGCACCTTGATAACGGGCCTGATTCAGAACAAAGTCAGGATTCAACGGCCGCTTACTGTTATCCATGCCCGGTTCACCGTGATCAAGATAGCGCCACTCATCAAACAGATTGGGGCCAAACCCTGAGCGTTTAATCGACTTTAAAAACTGTTTCGGGATGATGGCGTCAGTATCCACATTGGGACGATCCAGGGGCACAACCAAGCCCGTTAACGTTGTAAATTTTTCCATGATTCTTTTCCTTAACTCATTTCACGCACATCGGCAAAATGACCATTAACAGCTGCAGCCGCCGCCATCGCAGGACTTACCAAATGGGTGCGACCGCCCTGCCCTTGCCTTCCTTCAAAATTTCGGTTTGAAGTAGAGGCACAACGTTCACCGGGCTCAAGACGATCAGCATTCATGGCCAAACACATAGAGCACCCAGGTTCACGCCACTCAAAACCCGCCGCGATAAAAATTTTATCCAGACCCTCTTGTTCGGCCTGCTGTTTTACCAGACCGGAGCCAGGCACCACCAAGGCCAGCTTGACTGAATCAGCCACCTTGTTTCCATTGGCCACCTTTGCCGCTTCACGCATATCTTCGATGCGGGAGTTGGTACAAGAACCGATGAACACCTTATCCACACTAATCTCGTTGATAGGCGTGTTAGCTTCCAGACCCATATAGGCCAGCGCCTTTTCCATGCCGGTGCGCTTCACTGCGTTAGCTTCATCGGCCGGATTGGGCACCTTATCTCCGACGGCCACCACCATCTCCGGTGATGTACCCCAGGTAACCTGTGGCTGGATATCCGCCGCATTTAATTCCACCACCGTATCAAACGTGGCATCGGCATCGCTGCGCAAGTCGCGCCAGGCGTTAACGGCTGCATCCCATTGAGATTCATTAGGCGCATAAGGACGTCCTTTAACATAATCGATCGTCTTATCATCCACCGCCACCATACCGGCGCGGGCACCCGCTTCGATGGCCATATTGCAGACGGTCATACGCCCTTCGACGGAAAGATTCTGAATAGCCTGACCAGCAAACTCGATGGCGTAACCAGTACCTCCCGCGGTACCAATCTCACCAATGATTGCCAAGACGATATCTTTGGCCGTCACACCGGGATCCACCTGGCCATTCACCTTTACCAACATATTCTTTGATTTCTTCTGGATCAAACACTGGGTTGCCAACACATGCTCAACTTCGGATGTGCCGATGCCATGCGCCAGCGCCCCCAAGGCGCCATGCGTCGAAGTATGTGAATCACCACACACCACAGTCATGCCCGGCAGGGTTGCGCCCTGCTCAGGGCCAACCACGTGAACAATGCCCTGACGCACATCATCCATTTTAAACTCGGTGATGCCAAACTCATCGCAATTGGCATCAAGCGTCTCCACCTGCAGTTTGGAAATGGGGTCCACAATCCCGGCAATGCCTTGCTCACGATCTGTGGTAGGCACATTGTGATCCGGCGTGGCCAGATTAGCGTCAGTACGCCAGGGCTGACGACCCGCCAGACGCAGTCCCTCAAAGGCCTGCGGTGATGTCACTTCATGCACCAGCTGTCTATCTATATAGATAAGGCAACTGCCATCATCATTCTGACGCACCACATGGGCATCCCATAATTTGTCGTATAAGGTCTTTCCAGCCACGCTTGTTCTCCTCTGTTGCTGGCATTAATTCATGTGAAGGATGAAGCAATCATAGTCCCGAGACACAAATAACTCAAATTCATAATTTTCATACAAACCATTCCATTATGGAATAGAATAAAAACATGAACATTGAAGACTTAACCGCATTTCTGAGCGTTGCCCGCCACGCCTCTTTTTCGCTGGCAGCGCATGAATTACATCTAACTCAGCCCGCGGTCAGCAAACGCATTGCCGCCCTGGAAAGTCAGGTGGATACGCGCCTGTTTGACCGTATTGGCCGCCAGGTCAGCCTGACCGAAGCGGGCCGCGCCCTGGAAACACACGCCCAACGCATCATCAATGAAGTGGAAGACAGCCGCCGCGCCATCAGCAACTTAACTGGCCAAGTACGTGGCCCACTGAAAATAGCCACCAGTCATCACATCAGCCTGCACCGTCTGCCACCGGTTCTGCGTGACTTCACCCGCCGTTATCCCGAAGTAGAGTTGGATTTGAGTTTTATGGACTCAGAAGTCGCCTGCCGCGCAGTCGAACAGGGCGAGCTGGAACTAGCCGTAGTTACTCTGCCACCTAAACAGAGTACTTCACTAACCATGATTGAAGTCTGGACAGATCGTCTGGTGCTCGCTGCCAGTCCTGAACACCCATTAAGCCATGAAATAAAAATCACACCCAAGGTACTGGCTCGTTATCCCGCCATTTTGCCTTCTCGTGGCACCTATACCCGCGAACTCATCGACAAAACTCTTGCCTTGACTCAAGTGGAGACAAAACTGGAAACCCATTATCTCGAGACCATCAAGATGATGGTCACTGTCGGGCTTGGCTGGAGCTTATTACCAGACAACATGCTGGAAGAAGAGCTACGACCAAAACAACGACGCGATATCCTGATAAAACGCGAACTCGGGATCGTCCATCATCCACGCCGCACGCTTTCGAATGCGGCACTGGCGTTTATTAAAGCGTGTAAATAAACAACAAACTGCTCTGTGACAATCACGATTGTGTTTACCCAGATCGGTTAGAATCAGCTATTCACAAAACAAATAAGCCCGGCCTCACACCGGGTTTTACTGCCATGAAACTGTATAAGAATTCTTTCGCTGTCTCTGAGTGGAAACTACAACTCATCTGCTTTTCGCCATTTTTTAAACCTCTGCCTCAGTGCGCGCCACAGCGTCCCGGTCTGGCGGGGCTTTATCTTCATTCCACACTGTCCGGGTCGGTGCTGCCAGTGCCGTACCCGCAGCGCTGATGATATCCATAATGCGCAGATGCAGATCCTCCACCACTTCCAGGTAATGATTAACATCCGTGGTTGGAACATAAGCAAAAATATCAAGATCAAGCGAGTACCCACCAAAACCACTAAATCTCACACGCGCCGGATCATCATCAACGTCAACATGCTCCAGCAACATCTTCTTTATCTCTGCAATGATGGAGCGAATCTGGTCTGGCGTCGTGTCCAGGCGCAACGATATTTTAGGACAAAAACGGATTTTCTCACGCTCGGCGAAGTTCTCGATGTGCATATCGGCGAACGCGGCGTTGGGCACATGAATTACCGTGCGGTCCAGGGTGCGAATGCTTGTGGCACGCAAACCGATTTCTTCGACCACACCCATCTTGTCGCCGAAGCGACAGAAATCACCAATGCGTACCGGCTGAGACGAATAGAGCATAACCGCACCGATCATATTCTCTATCGATTTCTGCGCTGCCAGTGCTAACGCAATACCACCAACACCGAGACCGGCCAGAATGGTTGTGGCGTTAAAACCGAGGTTTTCCAGCCATAGCAACGCAAAGATAATGACAACTAACCCCTTCAACGCGTTGGCGGCTGGACGCAACAATACCGGCCCCGCCGTCGCACCGCGACTGCTCCGCACTTCAATCAAGTGATCCCGCATTATATTGATCAGGCGTAAAAACACCCACGCCCAAACGAGAAGCAGAAAAGTCTGGCCTTGCAGAATGGCCCGCGCTTCGACAGTCGGGGATAACAGATCTATAAACTGACGCGCGATAATCAGCGCGACTAAAATTCGAACTGGGAATCGTATAAATGCGGCGATAGGCCCTGACATCGGCTTGTTACGGCGTTTAACAAGCCATGCCACAATCGCAGTAGGCACCATGGCGATCAGATAACCAACAATCAAGAGAATAATGGCGCCTACCCACTGCCATAGTTCAAAACCTAAAAATGAATACGCGGGCAGCCACTCGACCAAGACCTCTCCAAACGGACCATAGCCGTGGACATCATAGAGCTGTGGTATGTTTGCAACCGTGGCATTGGAGAATTTCCAGATGAAGACACCATCGCCACGCGGCACACGCTGCAATAGAACATCAACGCTGCCGTCCGGTAAATCAATCTTGCCGACCCAGTCACGGTAACTGGGCAGATTGTCATCACTATGCCCCATGGGGTCATCACTTAACGCGTTGATATCTATCCACAATGCCCGATCCAACACGACTTTTAATTGGTCAGCCAGTTCCAGGCCTTGCTCAGCACTCATCCCTCGCGGAAGATTACGTAAGTCCAGATACTCAGCAGCACGTTCGAAATCCCGCTCCTTGGTTGCATTCAAATATCCTAAGGCTGTGCTTCGTGGCACACCACGGCCAAACTCATCTTCTGGCCCCAGTGGCGCTGGCGGCTTAGCTATTACCTCGGCTTTCTTACCCTCCTCCTGCGCCGCAGAATCTTCCAACATATCTTTTAATGTTGGCTCCTGGGCAAAGCTGGCAGGTACAAAAAGCAGCGCTCCGCACAACAGGCATAGAGCAACGCCAAGCGCGCGAATATTCAATTCCGCAAATTCAATATTTGGAATTTTGTATTCAGCCGGAGAACCGCTGCCAACATGACGCAAGCGATTGTTCATGATGACTAACATTTGAATAAAACTTGTGCGTGAATTAAACATTGGTAACAGTCCACCATTACTGAACCATAATCGGTTTCACAATATTCAGCCTAGGAATCAACTTCGATTCATCCAATGCCAGATCATAATGAATCATGATTGCCTATGTTTGCAGCATACCACCTGCCCTCGCAAATGGAATACTTGAATAGAAAACGGGTCACTTCATTATCGTCCAGCACATTTCCAAACCGACACTCAGATCAGCCGCTAGCGAGGCTCTGCTGGAGATTTTTTTGATAGTTTTGAAGAAAATGCAAAGCATTAAATAAGCAATGGATTCACAGAGAGACATTAACTGGCATCCCATTACTATCTTGAATTATCAGATCCGGTGCGCATCCAGTTCCACCTTGTTCACACCCAAACCTAACATATGGATTTCACCCCGATAGCGCTCTTCACCGGTTGATGAAAATTCAAACACAAACTTGCGCAGGATTGATATGTTTCCCGAAGCAGCGCGTTTAAGCGCAATTCCCCGCAACATAATGCTTTGGTCCAACAACTGCACACCAAGCTCATCGCAGCGGCGCTTGGCAACCTGATAGGCAATCTGCTTAATACCGAGCGTTTTCCACCAAAAAATAGCAACAAAGGCGATGAGAGAGATTAGTAGCAGATTTAATAGATAAGATGCCATGTTATTGCTTTAGCCAACCTATCTCTCTGGCGGTATCCATCCCAACCAAGGTCTGTACCAGGTTTGATGGCATTTTTATTTCTGATTCTGACTGGGGAATATAGCCCCCCATAATCTCAGCAAATTGCTGTGGAAAAAGCGGCTCGCGTTCAGGCTCGGCAAACCCAATCGGATAAATCGGTTGACCATTGGCAAGATTGTATTTATCTGTCGCCCCCAATGTATGAAGCATTTCATGCGTAATCACGACATTATTACTCTCGGCCAATTTATCATCAGCAAAGGCGTGCACCACACTTACCATTCCTTTTTGCAGTCCAGTGGAATGGGCCAAGCGTTTGTTTTCTTCTGATTTGTAATACATCACAAATACCTGTATGTCCGGATTGGGTCCATCATAAGCATCTTTGACCACTGACCAGTAACGTAGCTTCAAACTCCATATCATGACATCAAACACACCGCCATTCATCGGTGGCAAGGGCGGCATCTCTTTTACCAAAGGACCAATACGCACATCAACTGGATCCTTGATCGCCACACCATAACGCTCAGCCTCTTCAACAAAGTAATCCTCAATGGTGAAAAAGCTTTTATCTGTAAGCGTCGGTATATAGTCAGCCACCTCAGCACTTGCGTCAGCATTAATTGGATATACAACCACCCACAAGGGGTGATCCCAGTCCGTAGACCGAGCCATTGATAACCAATTATTGAGGGCAACAACAAGTAGAACAAGTAACAACAGCAAAATTCTGAATTTTTTAAAGCTAAACCCAGAAGTTTTTCCAGAGCCAGATCTTGAGGTGGTTGGAGTGGCTAATTGGGATTCCGCTTTGGCGCTCTTATTTGTAACAACGGAATCACTATTATATTTACTGTAGGCGATACCACAGCTAGGACATTGCCATTCAGGCACTTGCTCATTTTTTTGGCGCTCATAGTCACATTTAGGACATTTCAATGATTAACGCACCCTGATTTTTTAGATGTGACAGATTTGTATTCAAGCCTGATTCATATCTGCCTATCTGACATCCACAGCCACCAACTCACTGGGAGTACCAAACAAGCCGCCACGACGATGTCTTAACTGCCATTGAAACGCGTAACTACCCGGCTCCAGCGGCGCCTGAACGTTAAACCGAAACACAACGAACTCTCCCTGCCTAATTACCTTACCCGCTTGCATCTCAACCAAATCTATCGCCCAGGTCAATCCACTAGAACCAAGACTGACGAGAAACACATCTCCCGCATGCCAATCAGTTTGGCTGGTATTTTTAAACTGAATTGTTGCCTGGTGTGACTCACCAGCCAACATGGTATTGCTGACATTCTGATAAACAAACTCAGAATCCAAACGGGTTATCGACTGACTGCCTACGCGAACATTCACAAGCGGTGTTGCCTGACCAAAAGAACTCTTGTTAACACGCATCCGCCATTGAAAAGCGTATTCACCAGCGAACAACGGCGCAGTCACCTCAGCTTTAAACGTGGCCGTCTCGCCAGGTGCAATACGTGCGTGTTTGGCGAGGTCAAGGCGCTTGATATTCCAGGCGCTCGGCTCAATTGCCGCCAAATGGTAACCATTTGATCGGCTCCAGGCAGTACGACCAATATTCTTAACTTGAATCACAGCAGCAAACGTATCACCAACAGAGACTTGATCAGGCACTATTTGCATTAGCACACTCGCTTGGTTTGAGCCCCCTGCCTGCCGCGCATCATCTGCAGCGTAGCTATTAGAGAAAAGCAGGCTCGCCAACATGACCATCAAAGAAAAACTAATTCGAAAATTGAGACCCACAAACACCATAATTTACACCTGCATAGCTAGCTTTATTACACACATGAGTTTTTCTATATGACAGCAGCTCATCCTCATCATACTCACTAGAGTATTCCGCAATAATTGATCGAAAATTGTGCACTAGTATTCATTTATTCACCCAGTTAGTCATTACTGTATTTTTAAAACGAAGGATGCTTAAGCAGCGAGCATTATCAAAGCCGACTTCAACTCTATACGTTTAGACTCAAATCTATAGAAATAACGGCAAGTTATACAAAATCTCTAATTACAAGTGAATACAAAAACCATAACATGAAGATGCTTCATCATGGGCAGGAATTGGATGATTGTTGACGGGAATAGCGGAAAATTGGCAATAAAAAAACCCGATCATCGCTGATCGGGCTTTATTATAATTGGCGTCCCCAAGGGGATTCGAACCCCTGTTACCGCCGTGAAAGGGCGGTGTCCTAGGCCTCTAGACGATGGGGACACACGAAACCTGTGTCCTGGTGGAGCTAGGCGGGATCGAACCGCCGACCTCTACACTGCCAGTGTAGCGCTCTCCCAGCTGAGCTATAGCCCCGAAAGAGACGCGCATTTTACGAAGGCAAGGGTACTTCGTCAAGGAAAAGTTCTAATTTTCCTTAACTTTCCCCTGAACTTAGCGTTAACCGCCCTGTTGTTCAATTTTAGCCCAGGAGTCACGCAGGGTTACTGTACGATTGAACACTGGCCGACCATGAGCATGATCCATATCAACACAAAAATATCCCTGACGTTCAAACTGAAATACTTCGCCCGGCTTGGCCTGGGCCAGGGCCGGTTCGACCACAGACTTGGTCAAAGTACGCAGAGAATCCGGATTGAGATGCGCAGTAAACTCCTGCCTGTCTTTGGCTGCATCGGGCGCCGGAATAACAAACAGACGATCATACAAGCGCACCTCGGCCTCAACTGCATGACGGGCCGATACCCAATGAATCACGCCACGTGGTTTTACCCCTTCAGGATTTTTCCCGGGAGGCGCTTCAAAATAACTGCAGTGCAGCTCGACGATCTCACCATTAGCACCCTTGATGACCTCATCACACTGGATGACATAAGCATTACGCAAACGCACCACGCCACCGGACACAAGGCGCTTGTATTTCTTGTTAGCTTCTTCGCGAAAGTCATCCTGTTCGATGTAGATCTCATTACAGAATGGAATCTTGCGGCTGCCCATGGATTCATCTTGGGGATGATTGGCTGACTCCAATTCTTCGACTTTGTCTTCGGAATAATTTGTAATTACTACCTTGAGTGGATGCAACACCGCCATACGCCGTGGTGCATTGGCATTCAGATCTTCGCGAATACTGTTTTCCAGCAACCCCATCTCAACGGTGCCATCACTCTTGGTGATACCGATGCGATGACAAAAATCACGTAGCGATGCCGGCGTATAGCCACGTCGCCGCATACCTGCAATCGAAGGCATACGCGGATCATCCCAGCCTTCGACAAAGCCTTCATCAACTAACTGGGTCAGTTTGCGTTTGCTCATCACCGTGTACTCGAGGTTCAGGCGCGAGAATTCAATCTGCTGAGGGTGGCAATCAATACTGATGTTATCCAGCACCCAGTCATACAAAGGACGATGATCTTCAAACTCAAGAGTGCAGAGCGAATGGGTAATACCTTCAAGCGCATCACTAATGGGATGGGTGTAGTCATACATGGGATAGATGCACCATGCCTCACCGGTCTGATGATGAATCACACCATGACGAATCCGATACAAAACAGGGTCACGCAGATTTAGGTTGGGTGACGCCATATCAATTTTGGCACGCAAAACCTTGGCACCATCCTCAAACTCACCGTTTTTCATGCGTTCGAACAGATCGAGATTTTCATCTACAGAACGGCTACGGTAAGGGCTCTCTTTTCCAGGTTCGGTTAGGGTACCGCGGTACTCACGCGTCTCTTCGGCGGTCAGCTCACAAACATAGGCCTTGCCCGCCTTGATCAGCTCGATGGCGAAACCAGAGAGTTGTTCAAAATAATCAGACGCAAAATAGAGTCGATCATCCCAGTCATAGCCCAGCCATTTCACATCCTGCTGGATAGCCTCGACAAACTCGGTATTTTCCTTGTGTGGATTGGTATCGTCAAAGCGCAGGTTACACGTACCTTGATAGCCCTGTGCAACACCAAAATTGAGTACGATCGATTTGGCGTGACCAATGTGCAAATAGCCATTGGGTTCCGGTGGGAAACGGGTTGCCACCTTTGCATGTTTACCAGATTTCAGATCTTCATCGATGATCTGGCGAATGAAGTTGGTTGGGGTGTTGGTTTCATTATTCATTGACTAACTTTCCTAGAGAAAGTCCCTTCTCCCCTTAGAGGGGAGAAGGTTAGGATGAGGGGTATAAAATAGTGACATACTTAAGTCTTCCCCTCTCACCCTAACCCTCTCCCGCAGGGGGAGAGGGGATAAGTGCATTAGTTTTTTGCGTTAATAAATTCTATGGCCTTATCGAAACGACGCAGACAGGTATCTTTGCCCACCAGATAGATCACCAGATCAAGATCAGGTGAAGGTGCTCCGCCCGTCACTGCCAAACGCGCCGGCATGCCAACTTTGCCAAAACCCACTTCCAGCTTGTCGACCACCCGCTGCAAGCTGGCATGTATCGCTTCACGGCTCCATTCAGTCATAAACTCCATCGCCACTTTCAGCTCAGCCAACACATTGGCCGCATCACCGGCAAAGGCCTTTTTGGCCGATTTTGGATTGTATTCTTCAGGATCACGATAATAAAAGGCACTCACCTGCGCCAAGTCCACCAAGGTCTTGGCTTTTTCCCGCTGCGCCACAACCACCTCGACCAGATCTGGACCTTCGGAAGGATCAATGTCCAAGGTGCCAAGATGATAACTCAGGTGATGTGCCACATGGCCTGGATCACTATTCATGATGTACTGGTGATTGAGCCATTGCAGTTTTTCCGGATTAAAGGTCGAAGCGGCTTTATTGCAGCTTTCCAGCTCGAACAGTTCAATCATTTCATCAACGGAAAACACCTCCTGATCACCGTGCGACCACCCCAACCGTACCAGGTAATTAAGCACAGCTTCTGGTAAATAACCTTCTTCCCGGTACTGCATCACACTTACAGCGCCATGCCGTTTTGATAGACGCTTACCATCCGAACCAAGAATCATCGGTACATGGGCATACTTGGGCGGAGCTATTCCAAGCGCCTTAAGTATATTGATTTGGCGTGGCGTATTGTTAAGGTGATCGTCGCCACGAATGACATAATCCACCTCCATATCGGCATCATCTACTACCACAGTCAAATTGTAAGTAGGCGAACCATCAGAGCGGGCAATGATCAAATCATCCAGCTCACTGTTTTTGATTGTCACTTTGCCTTTGATCAGATCATCAATCACCACCTCGCCATCAGTGGGGTTGCGGAATCGAATTACCGGCTCGATGCCTTCAGGCACCGATTCGCGATCACGACAGCGGCCGTCATAACGGGGCTTCTGTTTATTGGCCATTTGCTCTTCACGCATTGCGTCAAGCTCTTCCTTACTGCAATAACAGTGATAGGCATGGCCCTGATCAAACAGTTGCTGGATTACCTCTTTGTAACGACTGAAACGGTCAGTCTGATAAAACGGTCCTTCATCGTACTCCAGGCCCAGCCAGGTCATGCCTTCAAGGATGGCATTCACTGATTCGGCGGTTGAACGCTCCAGGTCAGTGTCTTCAATCCTCAACACAAAACGACCACCATGCTTACGCGCATAGAGCCAGGAAAACAGCGCCGTGCGGGCGCCGCCAATATGTAAATAGCCCGTCGGGCTGGGAGCAAAACGGGTACGTACCGTCATTTCAATCCTTTAAATTCTCAATACAATAATAAGGCCACATATTCTAGCAAACCATGCTGAGGCTATGGCCTAAATTTGCTTCGCCTTAATTTAGACAAAAGAAAAGGCGTTGCCACCCTTTGGTGACAACGCCTCTCTATTGTGACTTGTTAAAAAGCGCTTAACGTCCTAGCACATCATTACGCACACTTTCGGCGATGGCTGCGGCTTCAGCAATCAGATCATCTGGCACACCCAACTCTGTCAAGGTTCCACCCAGGTTTTCCATCACGGCGTCGAAGTGTGAGTCATTCAGGCCTCTTTCTACCAAGTGGGCATGACCTTCACGCATGTCTTTACCACTATAGTTGGCTGGACCACCAAAAGCGAAGGTCAGGAAGGCCTTCTGCTTGGCAGCCTGTTTCTCCATATCCACACCTTCAAAAAACATATTGATACGGTCATCGGCGAGCACCTTGCGGTAAAACACATCAACCGCGGCATCAACTGCGGCTTCGCCGCCAATGCGCTCATACAGACTCTGATTGCCAGGAATCTGAGCTTTTTCTTCGTCGGTATAACCCGCCAACACATCACCACGAACACTCTCGGCAATGGCAGCAGCCTCGCCAATCAGATCATTTGGCACACCCAGCTCTGTTAGAGTGGCGCCGAGATTTTCCATTACGGCATCAAAGTGTGAGCCATTCATTCCTTTTTCCACCAGATGAGCATGCCCCAAACGCATATCCCTGCCGGTATAGTTAGCTGGACCACCGAAGGCAAAGGTCAGGAAGGCTTTCTGTTTGGCAGACTGTTTATCCATATCTATACCTTCAAAGAACATATTAATACGCTCATCGGCCAGCACTTTACGGTAAAACACGTCAACAGCAGCATTTACAGCGGCTTCGCCACCAATGCGTTCATACAATGATGCCTGTGCTGCTGCCGGCTGCTCAGGTTCACCACCACCAAATAGCTTTTTCAGAAAACCAAACATGCGCTCCTCCTTGTATTATTTCGATTTATACAATATTTAATCTTTGGCATAGTAACTATTAAAAAATGTATTGTAAATGCACTTTACTTCTGACAATAACACTCAGGATTTAATCATAGCTGTACTGAGAGTCAATCTAAATTCGGCCTACTGCTCTTCAACCAAATGACGCATGCGAACAAAATCATGATGCGATACGTAAATCAGCTCACTGATTTTTCTGATTATGTGTTCTTCGTATTTATCCTTATCCAGATCAGCGTATGAAACACGCCACATCAATTCGACTATCCTAAGCTTTTGCTCATAATCAAAATGTTCATTTACCAAACGGGTAAACTCAAACAGACAGGTCGCATCTTCTATTTCGCTTTCAGCCAGCTCAACAATCTCATGCGTTTCTTGGTCTGAAAGTGAGAACATCTGCTGTACAGCCGCGACTATGGCACGCTTTTCATTGGCATCCACATGAAAATCAGCACGCGAGACCTCAATTAATAACGAAGCGGTCGCCAGCTGTAATGCACGTTCCGGCGGCGCACTATGTTGGCCACCGCTGATAGACTGGATATTCTGATCAAAAAAACGACGCAGGTTTTTTAACATCTAATTTTCAACTGCATTTAAGCTAACAGACCCCTGATCTGCGGCAGATGACAAGATCTGCACGATCTCGTTATAGCCTGCATTCGAAGCCAAATCCATTGCAGTCTCTCCATCAGAGTTATGAATATTTATCTCTGCCCCGGCCAGCAACAACTGATCAACCACATCATCATGACCACCTTGCGCTGCAAACATCAATGCGGTCATGCCGGTACTACCACCCGCCTGAGTTTCACGGGCAAAACCAAGTTCTGGCTGTTCTATGGCATTCACATTGGCATCGTTGGTCAGTAGGTCTGCCACCATATGATGGTTGCCCTTTCTGGCAGCTTCCATCAATGGACTGATACCCGCCAGGCTTTCAATGTTCGTGTCGGCCTGCCGCTCAAGCAGCAATTGCATCAGATTACGACGGCTGTTTTCCACCGCAACATATAAGGCCGTTTTACCCATGAATCCACGAAAGTTCACATCAGCCCCCGCTTCTATCAATGCCTCACTGACTTCATGCTGCCCTTTCTGAACAGCAAAGATCAGGACACTGTCTTTACCCATGCTGTGTTTGGCCTGGGCTAAGCGGTTACGCCGATTGTCCTGCTCGAGTGAATTGGGGTCTGCCCCTTTTTCCAGCAACACCTTAACCAGTTTGATATCACCAGCGCCGGTAGCTACAAATAATGCAGTTTCACCGTGGCGATTGGGCAGGTCAATTTTTGCATCTTTATTCAAGAGTAATTCAGCCGCTTCGATATGCCCCTGGCGTACCGCTGCAATCAAGGCAGTTTCACCGCGCGAAGCGGCCTCCATCAACTCGCGCTCACTCAAAGGTGCATGGGATTTCGACATGGCAAACTGACGCAACCCAGAGGGCACAAAGTTCACTTCGATATTGCCAGACAGCAGAACTTGAAGCACAGCCAAATGCCCTTCATAGGCCGCAGACAGCAACGGTGTAATCCCGTTATCATCGACAAAATTCGGGTTAGCCCCTTGCTCTAGTAATTTCTCTACTTTTATAGAATCACCAATCCGTGCCGCCTTTAGCAAACTTTCGTCCGCATTGAGACCGGCATAGATCTTCTCATCGTTGGCACCGGCACGTTTTAATACGGCGATCACCGCCGCATCATTTTTGTTGCGGGCGTAATCCATGGCTGTTTCACCATGAGTGCTGGTCAAATTAGGATTAGCCCCATTTTCAACCAATAATTGCGTCATGACCTCCCAATCAACCGTTTCATTGGTCAGACCATGGGTTGCGGTATACATTAATGGGGTAAAACCACTATTGGGCAAATTGGCGCGAACTGTATTGTGCAGATTGGGATTGGCGCCGCCATTCAACAATACCTTGGCGGCCTTGTAATGACCGTATTGCACAGCCATAAACAAAGCGGTTTCACCATCATCATTGATGGCATTCACATCGGCACCTACACTGACTAAATGATGCACTAATTCGTAGTCGCCTTTAACAGAAGCCCCCATCAACGCAGTCAATTCCACTTTATTAGCCGCGTTGACATTAGCCCCCCGGGACAATAATTGCTCGACCATGGCTGTTTGGTTATTACTGGCGGCGGCGATAAGCGCTGTGTTTCCATAGGCATCTTTGGCATTCACATTCATACCGCCATCGAGCAGATATTTAACAGCGCTTGCCTGGCCATAACGGGCAGCCAATACCAGGCGTTCGGGTGATGGATCAATCAAAGCGGAGTCAGCCGTCTCTTCGACAACTACAGCGATTTCTTCTTGCTGAATAGGAACATCCTCTGTCGCCACAGAGGTACTGATGGGTTCGGGTTCAGCGGGTTTCACCGCAACCTGATTAGCACCACAACCGCTGACAGCTAACACAATAACTGCGCTTAAAAATGTACAACCAGTTAACCCCAAAGTCTTGATAGTATCTTGTTGCATTTAATTCCCCCCCTGATCTTAAGTCAGGTTTATCTATCCTTACTCGTGAAGTGGATACTCATTCATCCTTGAGGAAGCGGCATTTGTTGATTACCGGCAAGTGCATACCAATCCTGAAATTAGTTTATGAAAAAGTATATTAGTACAGCAAAATAATCAAATATGACTGTGGCGGTAATTTTTCGAACCCGGATACATGTTTGATTCGTAAAGTATAGTCGCACTTAAGCGCGATTGTGTATTCAAGCAGATTTAAGGTTTTGACTCAATTTCATGCCATAAGGATGCGCCACTGGCAGATTTCTCTACCATTTCAAGATAGGCAGCATGGCTGGCTAGCTCGGCTTCGCTGGCCTTGATCACCCGCAATTTGGGACGATTGGTACTAATGGGGGCGCGTTCCTGTTGTTCTGTTGAGGCCAAACCCTCGTTTTCAGAATCAAGCAATAATGACGTCTGACCACCCGTCATCGCCAGATAAACATCGGCCAGTATTTCCGAGTCGAGCAAGGCGCCGTGCAAAGTTCGGCTGGAATTATCGATTTCGTAACGTTTACACAAGGCATCCAGACTATTACGTTGACCTGGATGCATCTCTCGCGCCATCACCAGGGTATCCAGGATCTGGCAATGCGCCTGTACTTTGCCCCACTTCGAATCTAGCAATGCGAATTCGTGATTGATAAACCCAACATCGAATGGCGCGTTATGAATGATTAACTGTGCGCCCTTGATAAAATCGAAGAACTCATCAACCACATCGACAAAGCGGGGTTTGTCGACCAGAAACTCATTGGTGATACCGTGAACCTCGATGGCACTCTCATCGATATCGCGGTCGGGCTGCAGGTATTGGTGATAATGATTCCCCGTCAGACGACGATTAATCAGTTCAACACAGCCGATCTCGATAATCCGGTGTCCTTCCGATGGCTCGAGGCCCGTTGTTTCCGTATCAAGAATAATTTGTCGCATTGGCACTCCACTTTATTGTGAATTTATCTCTCATAACTCATCGATACCACGATTGGCCAAGGCATCGGCACGCTCATTTTCATCATGTCCGCTGTGCCCCTTGACCCAGTGCCATTCAACCTGATGTTTTGCGGCAATCTGGTCCAAGCGTTGCCATAGATCAACATTCTTAACCGGCTTCTTGGCAGAATTCTTCCAGCCTCGCTTTTTCCAACCACTAATCCACTCGGTAATGCCCAGGCGCACATATTGAGAGTCTGTGGTCAACTCCACCCGACAATCCCGTTTGAGGCTTTCCAGCCCCATAATGGCGGCAGTTAGCTCCATACGGTTGTTGGTAGTTTCCGCTTCGCCACCATACAGCTCTTTCTCTTTTCCCTGGTAGCGCAGCACCACACCCCAGCCACCAGGCCCTGGATTGCCGCGACAAGCACCATCGGTAAAAATCTCAACCACATCAGACATTACGACTACTCCGTGTGCTGGGCCGAGCCAAATCACCCACCATTTTACGCCGCGGTCGCCAGCGCGGCCGTATTGGCGTCAAGGTCGCCACCCGTTTCTTGGCCAATAAAATATACGCGCCTGAAAGATGCGGCCAAAATTTTGAACCGAGCTTTTCCATAAAAGAGAGTTTTTTCATAATCCCGGCATGTTGCAGTGGTGGCCGGAAAAAATAGCGCCGCACCAGCACTACATCAAAGCCCAGCAAGGCCATCCAGTCTTTGGTGCGTGTCAGACTGAGAAAATCGCCACACCAGGGAACATTTCCGCTACGACCACGAAACAAACGCCATATACCCCAGATACTCCACGGATTAAATCCTAATACCACCACATGCCCCTCTGGGATCAGAATACGATCGGCTTCACGCAGAATCTGGTGTGGATCACGCTCAAACTCCAGGGTATGGGGCAATAACACAACATCCACACTGTCAGACTCGATTGGGACAGAATCTGGGTAAGCGTATGCAGCCGGGATCAGGGTCTCGCCACGGCAGTCGGGATCGAGCAAAATCTTGTTCGATATCCTACTGCTGGAAAGCAAATCATCCCCCAACAGGCAGCCCACTTGAACAATGTGATAACCAAACAGCGTCGGCAGGATGTTATCAAGCTGATCCCGTTCTTGTTGCAATAGAAGTTGACCAAGCGGCCGGCTATACCAGCGCCGCAACCCCTCTCTAATATCGTTAATTTGGCTGCGTCTAAGCCCTGCGATCATCGAGTTTCCCTTCGACTGGGCGGATTGACCTCCGCCGTTATGCTTGTCAGCATATACATATGATTAAAATTGATGCCGTCCCCGCCTTTTCAGACAATTATATCTGGCTGATCCAATTTGGTGACCACCAGGCAATGGTAGTCGATCCGGGCCAGGCCGAGCCAGTATTACAGGTGCTGGATCAAAAGGGCCTGCAGTTAGCGGCCATACTGGTGACCCACAACCATTGGGATCACGTGAATGGCATTGAAACACTGCTTGAGCGCTATTCCATTCCCGTGTTTGGCCCAGCCAGCGACAGCATACCCCAGCTGACCCATCCATGTATTGAAGGCGATGAGATCAACATCGGCGAACTGGATCTGCGCGTCTTAGATGTCCCTGGTCACACCAGCAACCATATTGCCTTTTTTGGTCACAACACCCTGTTTTGCGGCGACACGCTGTTCGCCGCGGGCTGTGGCCGCCTGCTTGGCGGAACCGCAGCACAACTTCATGATTCCTTGAAAAAAATAAGCCAACTGCCGCTAACTACTCATATCTGCTGTGCGCATGAATATACGATTGCCAACCTCAAGTTTGCTAAGGCGGTTGAACCAGGTAACAGCCAGATTGAGCAACGCAGCGCCATTGAGGCGCAGAAAAGGCAGCAGGGACTCGCCACCCTGCCTTCGATGTTAAAACTTGAACTGGAAACCAACCCGTTTTTACGCTGTCAGGTTGATGAAGTGATTGCTAGTGCAGAAAAATTTGCAGGTAAAACGTTTGTTAACGAGGCAGAGATTTTCAAAACCCTGCGTTATTGGAAAGACACTTTTTCTTAATTAATAAAACCAAGGCCGGTATACTGTGCCGCAAGTGCTGAGGTAGGAAGTGAGTAAAAGAATAAAAGAAATGAAGATCAAAACAAAAACTGACATTGGCAAATGGATGCTCGCCGTCTCAAGTCTATTCACGACATCACTTCTGGTCGGCTGTGCCACAAGCAACACCTCTCAGATCGAGCCCAAACCACCGTCTTCAGAAGTTGCCGTTGGGACAACTACCGAGACAGTTGACGAATTTAGCTCTGTAACGATCGCTAGAGAAAACGCTGTCAGCCAGGCAGATGAACTGGCGCTGCTGGAGGAGTCGCTAGACGCCGCTACTCAGGAAGAACCCCTACTAAAAGAAGTACAAGCGGTTTCTGAATCAACCCCGAAGTCCATAGAAGCCCAAACCAATGAAACCTCTGAGCTGGCAATCGAGGCAACAAACAACAGTTATCAGGATGATGCCGGCAACGTAGCAGCTGAAGTTATTCCTGAAACAATAGCAGCGTCCGAATCCACAGCGGCACAAAATCCCAACATTTGGCACAGGGTTCGTGCCGGCTTTGCACTCCCAGATAAGGATCACCCGGAGGTCAAAGGTGATAAAAACTGGTACGCCAAAAACCAAAGCTACATCAACCGTACCTTCGAAAGGGCTGAGCCTTATTTTTATCACATTGTCGAACAGATTGAAGCACGCGGCATGCCGCTCGAGCTGGCCTTGTTACCAGTTGTAGAAAGCGCATACCAACCCTTTGCTTATTCCCACGGCAGGGCAGCCGGGCTCTGGCAGTTCATACCCGGCACAGCACGCCGCTTCGGCCTCAAAATCGACTGGTGGTACGACGGCCGCCGTGATGTTAAGGCCTCCACCACCGCGGCACTGGATTATCTCGAAGCACTGCACAAACGCTTTGATGGCGACTGGCTATTGGCATTAGCCGCTTACAACTCAGGTGAAGGTACTGTCTCAAAGGCAATTCGCAAAAACAAAAGCCGCGGTAAAGGCACGACCTTTTGGGATTTAAAACTGCCGCGTGAAACAGAAGGCTATGTTCCCAAACTGCTAGCCATCTCCAGCATAGTGGCTGATCCAACACAGCATGGCATCAACCTGAACCAGATTAACAACACGCCTTATCTGGCTGAAGTCGATATCGGTTCACAACTGGACCTGGCAATCGCAGCAGACATGGCGGAGATGAAACTTGAAGAACTTTATACCCTAAACCCTGCGTTTAATCGTTGGGCCACTTCACCCGATGGTCCACATCGCCTGCTGTTACCACTGGATAAAAGCGATGATTTTAGTCTAAAGCTGGCCGAGCTGCCTAAAGATGATCGCGTCAAATGGGTACGTCACCGCATCAAAGAAGGCGAAACTCTGGGCCATATCGCCATGAAATACAAAACTACGGTCAAGACAGTCAAGACCACAAACAAGATTCGCGGCAACATCATCCGCGCCGGTAACTATTTAATTATTCCGGCCGCCAGTCAGTCACTGAATCAATATGCCTTGAGTGAGGAACAGCGCCTCCGCAACAAACAAAACATGACACGATCCGGCACAAAAATAAGCTATACAGTTAGCAGTGGCGACACCTTGTGGGATATCTCAATGGCGCACCGAGTCTCAGTGAGACAACTCGCGGCCTGGAATGGCATGGCGCCACGCGACACACTGCGCCCAGGCCAAAAACTGGTGATCTGGAACAAACCAAGTAAATCCACTTCTGCGGCCAACCCACTGCTCGATAATCCACTTAGCAGCAGCTTGACGCAAAAGATCAATTATCGCGTCCGCAATGGCGACTCATTGGCCCGAATTTCACAACGTTTTAATGTCAGTGTGGCCAAGCTGAAACAGTGGAATCCGAGTGCCCGGGGCAAATATATTCAGCCCGGACAAAGGCTGGTGGTCTATGTCGACGTGACCAAAGTGTCGGAAAACATCTAAAGACCCAACGTTTCCTTCAAATCGGCCACTTTAATACTGAATTCATCGCTACGGTTATCAGATACAGCGGCTACTCTTTCGTCAGAAAGAACGCATCTAGCGGCATATTTGACAAAAAATGACATTCAACCCTGTCATCCTAAAAGTTCGATAATCCAACACCTCACATAAATATTTTTCTTTTTTAAACAATGCACTAGGGAAGTCATGCGCATCAAATTATGCGTGAATAACTCAGTAAATTGAGATTTCCTGGCTGATTGCGAAAAAGCTTAATTTAGAGTTAAACTAAAAGAGTAATATTACCTAATAATAATCTATTAAATTAAGGAAAGACGCATGACAATAAAAACCTCCACTCGCACACTACTTGGCGCGCTACTTAGCGCAGGTCTTTTTGCCAGCAACACTGCCTGGTCTGCCGATAAGACTTTTGATATTAATAGCTCGATCAGTGGTGGTCCTGATGTGACAGTTGCCACACTCGGCCTCACACAAGACGGCAGCGACGTCTTGTTTGATCTGCATAAACTCCCGGTCACCGCTTTTGGCTCCTCCTCTTTTCTTAGCCAACTGGATTTCAGTTATTCGGGATCAACCACATTGTCAGATAATTCGTTCGCAATGCTGAGTGGCTCAACCACCATTGATGATTTTGATGTTGACCCAAATGGCAAAAACGCCGGCTATGATTTTTTCCTAAGAATAGAAACACCAAAATCTAATAATAAAGATCGTTTTTTAGATGATGAACACGCCCTTTGGAGCATCAGCGATGTTATGGTCTCAGACTTTATGACAGCAGTATCAGGTAGTGGCCCTGACGCCTTAGCACTCGCCCATATCCAAGGCTTACCTAATGGAGATTCCCACAAATATGTCGCCTCTCCAATAACTCCTCCAGTACCTGAAGCAGAAACTTGGGCAATGATGCTGGCTGGTTTAGGTTTGATCGGTTACCAGGCAAGACGCAAATCGAAAGCGCGAACTAGCGCATAAAAACCAACTCTGATCATCGTTTAGTAAAGATTATCATTATTAGTCTGTCGGCACGCCCCTGTTGCACTACGAACCCTGGGGGCGTGCCGCTGTCTTCAGCAAACTCTCCAGTGAATCGCTTAACCACCCTTCAGACAATCGGCAGCGGCGACTTAGTCAACGCCACGGCCACGATATAAGCAAATACCACCAAAGCTGCAACCCAAGCAACAATGCGAACTTGCTTGGTCTTACCGAGACGCAAGGCCACAAATCCCAATCCAATATAGACCAGCAAAGCTATGATTTTAGCTGTCAGCCAGGGACTGTTTGCCGGACTAAAACCAAATTGCACCGCCAACGAGATTGCCGTGACCAGTAACACCGTATCAACAAAATGAGGGATAACCCTGATCCAGCGCGTTTGCATCAATGATGACTCAAACATCATCAGCATGCCGCGGAGAAAAAATCCGAGAATGGATATTGCCGCACTCAGCACATGAATTGTCTTAATCACTTCCACAAGCTGTTCTCCTCTAGGATCGATACTGCCAACAACGCCAACCACCATAGAGCGGGAAATAGAGCCCTAGAAAGATGGGGCGCTGCTCAGTCTTGGCGATAACGCTGGCATATAATTCCAACTGGGCGCGGTAACGCTGCTGTTCTTGATCAAGAAATAGCTCAAGCTCACCGCCTTCATGCTGCCCCGTTTTATAGTCAATTATCCAGCGATTGTTGTCACTATCAACAAAGGTACGATCGATCACCACCCGTTTGATGGCATTATTGATCACTGCCGTCAGCGCATATTCACAGGCACTTTCTTGATGGCTGGAGTCTAAAGCCCAACGGCCACGATCATTTTGCAGCAAGGTCTGCACGGCCTGTTTTACACGCGCCAGTGCTTCCCCTCGTTCACTGGAAACAACGCCTTGCCGCTGTAATGCCTGTTCTATATATGAATCCAGCTGATCGACTCTAGCGGCAGACCAATGCTCAATACCCTGCTCGGCGATGCGTTGAATCAGCTCATGGATCACCGTCCCCACATGCCGAGCCACATCCGTGGCCCAGAAAAATTTCAACGACGACTCTTCCGTCTTGACCTGATCCGCCATCACATTCGGGGCTGTTGGTATCCGGGGCAATTGCCAGCCAGTGGTCAGGCGCGTCAGCGTTCGCAACAGCGGATCCATTGCCTGTCCACTTTCAGACGGATGATTCACCCCACGGGTGGCGTAATGCGTTTCATAACGGGCTGAGAGCTGTGGCCATAACAACCTTAACAGCGAACCTGACTGCGGGCTTTTGACCAGCTGTTTGTCATCATCCACCGTGGTATGGCCAAGCAGATGCAGCCGCCTGCGCGCCCGCGTCGCCGCCACATATAACAAACGTCCCGACTCATATTCTGCCTTGCGACTGTCCATGCGGCGCAAATAATTATAGGTCAGCTCCTGCCGCTCATCGGCAGACTTGACTGGCGCCAGCAATAACTCACCCTCTTCGTCCCGACCGGGCCGTTCCTGCCATATCAATAAACGTGGATCGTCCCGGCTTGCCATCCGCCCCAGACCAGGCAGGATCACGGTATCGAACTCCAGACCTTTCGATTTATGTACGGTCATCAACTGCAGTCGTGTATCAGCATTCACATCCGGCAGGGCAAACAGGCGCAACAACTGCTCTTCCAGTACTGTGACACTCTCCAGATCGGCGCCGTTCTCGATGCCTTCCAGCAGACGCAGAAACACCTCAGCATCGGCTAGGTCTGTTTGATTGGTTACGCAGGCTGGCCCACCCAAAGATAACCACACGGCTTCCACACAACGTCTGAGTGAACTGCGCTGGCGCTGCCGCAAGACTTTATCAAATTGTTCATTGACTCGCTGCAGACGTGTGCGTCCAGCTGCGGACAAACGCGTAAGCACTGCTTCATCCTGCATTGCCGTCCACAAGGGAGCTGACATATCCTCACTGGCCAACAACTCCAGGTCCGCCAACTCAAGACCACACCAGGGGGCGCGCAACACCGCCAGCCAGGCCAGGCGATCAGAGGGATGTAACAAGGCGCGGGTTAAGGCGTACAGGTCTTGCACCACGGGCCGGTGGGTCAGCTGTTCTATCTCAATGGCGCGATAGCTGATCCCGGCCTTTTTTAAGGCGGGTACGATCTCTGCCAGATGACTACGTGCCCGCACCAGCACAGCCACACTGCCTTGTGGGTTTTCAGCATAGGCTTGTTGAATTAACTGAACGACCTGCTCTGCTTCGGCCTGTTTATCGTGCAGCAATGAAGCATGCACCGTAACTGCCTCACCCTCATCCGCCGGATGAAACGCGACCGATGCACTGTAACTAACCGCACCACTGCCGACATCATCCTGCTGCGGCAACATATGTTGAAATGTGTCATTCACCCAATCGACAATGCCTCTGGCCGAACGAAAATTGACCTGAAGATTAAGCGGCTGCAAGCAAACCTCACCAATGCCACGTTGGCGTGCACGCAAATACAGTCCCACCTCGGCTTCACGAAATCGATAGATGGACTGCATTGGATCACCCACCACAAACAGGGTGCGGCCATCGTCAGGTTGCCAACCCGCGGTGAGCCGTTCCAGCAACACATATTGGCCAAACGAGGTGTCCTGAAACTCATCCACCAACAGATGTTGAATGCGATAATCCAGCGATAGGGCCAGATCAGTGGGTTCCTCCGGCTCCCCCAACGCATGAACCGCTGACTGGGCAATCTCACTGAAATCCACCTGACCACGCTCGGAGAAGACCACGCGCAAATGGGCCGCGGCTACCAATAGCAACTCACACAAGGCCTCAATGATCTGCCACTGATTGTCCTGGTAATGGGGATTTGGTAAAAAACGGATCTCATCCAGTCCTGCGTGAATCAGTTCGTTCTCTTTTAAGTCGCCGATGAGTGCGGCAAAACACGTCTTCATCTGTTTGTAGTGCTCTGCCAGGGCTTTGTCCTTGGTGGCGCTCGGCGCCGGAAAACCAACGCCATTGTTGGCCTGCTTGCGCCAGTCGCCCTGCTTGGTCAGTAGAAAATTCGCTATCGCCTGCCACCCGGCCAAAGCCTCACACGTTGTTTCGGGCAAGGCGCTTAATGAAGCGCATGTTTTCAACTCATGCTCATCATCAAGATTGCCGGCGGCAAACTGCAATAGCTCAGCCAGCTCGGTCGCCTCACTCGTGGAAAACTGTGCGGCTACAGTAGCCAGGCTCTCCTCAATCACATTCTGGATGGCTTTTTCCAAACTGGCGCGCCGTTGCGGCTCATTATTGATATTAGTCAGGTGACGCAACCATTGATCACGCCGCGCCAGCATCTCAACCAACATCGACTCCGCCCTGGCCAAATCATTATCCAGGTGACGCAGCAAGGCCTCGATGGCCGGCGTCCAGTCCTGCCCCCGTTCCAGATCAGCCAAGGTCTGTTGCGCGGCATGGCGATAGAGTTCCTTGGCATCTTCGGCGATGCCAGGTTGCGATCCAAAACGCGACAACATGGGTAACTGCCGCGTCAGCGAGGCGCACAGCGAATCGATGGTCTGAATCGTGAGACGAGCCGGATATTGCAGTAGATCCCAGCCCAGCGACTCATCACGTTGCATCACTGCACAGGCCAATTGCCAGGTTCTGTGTTCATGCGGGTCTTGTGGTTCATCCCCCAGGGCTGCATACAGGGCCTCAACAATACGAGAACGCATTTCGGCGGCGGCTTTGCGGGTAAAGGTGATGGCGACCACCTCTTCGGGGCGTTGCACGCGGGCCAATAACACCAGAAAGCGCTGCGTGATCAGGCCGGTTTTACCCGAACCTGCCGGAGCCTGAACAATAAACGAACGACTCGGGTCGAGCGCAGCATCACGCTGAGCCTGATCTAGCACTGCAGACTTAGTCATCGCTGCCATCCTGCTGCGCCAGTTCATTGATACGGCACAACGGCGCCTGATCACAGTATTGGCAGGTTGTACTGCCCTCCTTGGGATCAACCTCGGCTTTGCCGCTGAGGAAATCCTGCGCCAGGTTTTCCAGCACGCCACGCCATTCCGCAATTAAGTGATCCCAACTCGGTTTACCGATGTTGTATTTGGACTTGGAGAACGGGCCAATACCCTTAATCACCTCCACTTCATTACTCAGGCCAAGAAATTTGCTCTGTTTGGCATTGACCTGGGCGAAGGCGACGGCGGAAACCGGTCCTTGATGGCTAACGCAGTAAAGTGGCAGCTGAGGCTCGGCCGGGCGCCTGTCAAACCAGTCCGCCACACTCAAACTGCTGCCGGTTTTGTAGTCGACCATCATCGCCTCGCCATTGGCAAGACGATCGATACGATCGACCTTCACAGTCAACTCAAGTCCGGCAATGTTAATTGGCTGGCCTTGTTCGGTTGCTTCAACATCAAAAGGCTGACGCTGTGCTTCAATCTCCAGCCAGGCAAGCATCAAACGTTGCAGGCGATCCTGTTCCAGTAGCGTAAAACGCTCGCTAAAAACATCGGCCATTTTGCGGCGTTCGGCTTTGATAACCGCAGCAACCACTTTTTCAACCAGGGTACGGCGCTGCCCGGCCGATAATTCCATCAATCCAACATGGCTCTTTAACTCCAACCAGAGCTGCTCCAGTCCACGATGCACCAGACTGCCACGTTCGGCCGCATCCAGCCCTGACGTTGGTTCATCCAGGGATTCTGATGCCAGACGGTGTCTGGCAAAGGCGCGAAATGGACAGGCGGCCTGATCTTTAAATATTGAGGTTCCGCCCTTCACATGGGTCTCGGCATTAATCGCATTCGCCTGCCAATCACAAAATTGCTCCAGCTTTTGACTGGCATGAATCACATCGCGAAGCTGTGGCGCTTCAGAGTCAGCCAATAACTGTACGATGGTTTGTTCGGACAGATCACAAATCAAGGGGCTGGGACGCAAATCCTGATCGCCCAGCTGCAAGGGATAACTTACCACCACATTGTTCGCACTTTGCAGCAGGCGCTGAGTCGTCTGCTGTGCAAACTCCAATTCGCGCTCGGCTGAGGCATGGGGCATGGCCAGACTAATTTGTAATCCGACCGGCAAGAAAGGATTGGGCTGCGGCGTTGGTGGCCAAACCTCATCGTTTAGCCCCATCAACCAGAGGTTATCGAACTCTAGTCCTGCCGTTTCCAGAATCCCCATCACCTGAATTGGCTGGTTTTTAGATTGCGGCTGGAACAGTGTCGCCTGTGCCAACTGGCGCAAACGCCTTAAGGCCTCGCTGTAAGTGATACCCGACAGCGTGTTATCGAGATTGGCAAACTGACTGATTAGTTTCTGCCAGGCCACTACCGTCTGGTATTCAACGCTATCAAGACTGCGCCCACTGCCCCAGCCGAGAATCTGCAACAGCCGTTTGAACCATGTTGCCCAGACACTTGGCAATGCTTTACGTGGCAGACCAGCGCGCAGGTCAATCAACTGGTTAATCGCCGATGAAAATTGTGGGCATTGCTGGGTGAAGGGCGCTTGGGTCGAAAAGTATTGCAGTTGTTGCAGCGAAATAATCAATTCACCATGACGGCGCAATCTGGCATCCAGTTTAGCCCGTGCCATTAACTCGTGTTCCTGTCCTGCAACAAATGGCGACAGCAACAGCCGCCCCAGAGAAGCAATCTCAAGTTTGCCTCGAGCCAATTCCAGGCAGCGCAACGCAGATACAACGATAGGGAATTCGGTCAGCGGCTGCCCCAGGGAGATATCATAAGGCCGCAGCGCTGTTTGTTCCGTTTGTAACAAACTCTCAGGCAACAACACTTCATCAAAGATCACTTCAAGGCGGGCACGCAACTGGGCCAATTGTGGTACCACGATCGCCGTCTTGCCCAATCGATCAGACCCAATCAGTTGCCGCAACCAGATAGCAATGGAGCGTAATTCCTCATCGGCATCAGCACAGGCAACTCGAACAGCCTTCGCAGCTTGGCCTTCATTCCGTTGCACATTTATAGTGCAGCCATGCGGCGCCAGCGCGTCGATTAACGCCCTATGTTGGGGCGTTAGTTCATCAAATCCATACAAGATAATTTGTGGTGGCAAATGCGCTTTGATTGTTGCCAGTTGTGCCAGGATGGCCTGCGGTAATGACACGGCATCGAGCCAACCCTGGCGTTGACACTGACGCTCGAATGCACGCGCCCAGCCTCGAAATGCATCCACATCGACACTGTAATGCCTGTCCAGGCCTGCCTCAGGAATCTGCCACTGCTGCATTAAACGCCAGGCCTGGGCTGCAGTTCGGGCAGTGGCTGCCACATTCAACAGACCAGCATTGGTCTCGGCAATGACCTGCTCCCACAACAATAAAGATTGGTGTTCATCCAGCAGCAGCGGTAACTCCGGCTTGAGAAAACAACACTCTTGCCACAGTTGTTGTAACCAGGTGTTGAGTGGCAGCACATTGGCGCTTTCCCAAACCTCAACCCCATTTTCCATCTGCAAAACGTCGAAGCCTTGTGAGACAAAACGTGCCAGACGCCGGTTTACGGTTAAAATTAAAACCCCTTGTCCAATATGTTTATACAGGTCTCTTAACACGCTTTAATATCCGGTTATCAAAACAGCTTTTGACCCTTATTAGTGAACATGGGAAAATCCATGGCCTTAAAATAAACTACCACCCTTAAGAATAACTTTTCATAACCAGGATTTGCAGATGTTCGGAATTTCTTTTGCCCTCAGGGGTCTGTTTTTTACATTGCTAACATGTCTGCCCATGACCAGCTGGGCGAGTGCCGGGTCGGGTGAAATGCTGGATCTGACCGCCACCAATTATGGTATTATCGCGCTAATCATCTTCGTTATTGCCTACATATTAGTGATTGGCGAAGAGTTCCTGCATCTGCGCAAATCCAAACCAGTTATGGTAGCCGCAGGTATCATCTGGGCACTGGTAGGCTTTGCCTACGCCTCTCATGGTGATCATGAAACTGCCTCGATCGCACTGCGTCACAATCTGCTTGAATATGCTGAGTTGATGCTATTCCTGCTGGCCGCCATGACCTATATCAACACCCTCGATGAGCGTAACATGTTTGCCGCCCTGCGGGCCTGGCTGATCTCTTCCGGTTTTTCCCTGCGCACCATTTTCTGGCTGACCGGCTTGCTGGCATTTGTGATTTCACCAATCGCTGATAACCTCACTACCGCCCTATTGATGGCGGCCGTTGCCATCGCTGTAGGCGCTGGCAATATCAAATTTATCAGTATCGCCTGTATCAACATAGTTGTTGCCGCCAATGCCGGTGGCGCATTCAGCCCTTTTGGCGACATCACCACCCTGATGGTGTGGCAAAAAGGGATAGTCCAGTTTCAAGAGTTTTTTGCCTTGGTGATTCCATCCATCGTCAACTGGGTTATTCCGGCTATCATCATGTCGTTTGCCGTACCCAAAGGTGCACCTCAAGCATTGAAGGAAGAGGTTCATGTCAAAAAAGGTGGTTTTGTAGTGCTTGGCCTGTTTTTAGTCACCATCATGATGGCAGTCAGCAGCCACAATTTTCTTCATCTTCCGCCTGTCCTCGGCATGATGACCGGGCTGGGATTACTTAAACTTTATGGTTATCGCATAAAGCAATTTGAAAAAAATTCCTCTGAAGCGACGTATGGTCCTGAAGTGGCAAGCCTGACGCTGGAGACCGATGCTGAAAATCTTCTAAGACTTTATAAACCTCGTAATAAACCCTTTGATATTTTCGTCAGTCTGAAGCGGGTGGAGTGGGATACCCTGATGTTCTTTTACGGCGTCATTCTGTGCGTTGGTGGCCTTGGCACGATTGGTTATCTGGCCATGTTGTCTGAGTCAATGTATGTCGGTCTCGGCCCCACCTGGGCAAATATACTGGTTGGCATTCTCTCGGCCATTGTCGACAACATTCCGGTGATGTTTGCCGTATTAACCATGAATCCCGACATGTCTCACGGCCAATGGTTATTGGTAACGCTTACGGCCGGTGTGGGCGGCTCCATGCTTTCAATTGGCTCCGCCGCCGGTGTTGCCCTGATGGGACAGGCGCGCGGCATGTATACTTTTTTTTCCCATCTGAAATGGACCTGGGCAATTGCGCTGGGCTACGCAGCCAGTATCTGGGTACATTTTCTCGTAAATGGTGGCTCTATTTAGAATCACCCCAAAAGATCCACTTAAGCAACCCCCGTATTTACTTTGAATATGGGGGTTTTTCTTTTACTGGCCCCTGTCATAACTTGAAAACAAGACTCTCCTGTAAATAACTCTGATGTGTCAGCCACGCTTGGGAGTCGGTTTGTGACAAAGACTGGAATTCTGCTGTGATACTGGCCAGGCTTAGTTTTTCTGCGTCATATTCATCAATCAGCTGTAATAATTGTTGATATTGAATGTTATCCAGCTGTTGGCGCATACGAGCCGCGATGTGGCGCAAAACGACCACATGACGACGCTGGCTCGCCTGCTTGCCAATTTGACGCATAAAACGGCCGCCATACTGCTGGCGTTGATCGCTATTAAGCCTGCCACCACTAGGTAGAGAGGCAAGCCAGTGCTCAAATTGACGCAAACCCGCCGCTCCGTGAGCCATCAGAGTCAAACGATTCTGCTGATAAAAATCCAGTAGCTGCTTACTCCCAGGCCGTTGCTCCATGCACACACGCAAACGCTGGTGGGCCTCTAGTCGTTGGATAAAGTTGATTTGCTGGTCTTTAGTTTCCAGACCAAGCTCTTCCACAATGGGCAAAAGCGGCAAGCGTTCCATGATTTGAGCGGCAAATAGCCCTGCCCCTTTTCTGTTTTTTCCCTGCTTTGTACTGATTGGCGTACTTTTCACGCCACAGCTGGGGGATCTCGCCTTGAAAATATAGCCATCAATTGTTTTCAGCCGTTTTGCCGTCGACGCGCCAAACCGATTGAGCCTCTCGGTAACATCAAGCGCCGGATCCTCCACACCTATTGCCTTCAGCTGCCTTCCATTTTCAACCACATGAATAGGTGGCCGCGGCACACCCAGGCCAATCTCCACTTCCGGGCAAACTGGTACAAGCTCAACCAACGGTCCCAAGACACTACTTACAAAGCCGTGTTGTTTGTGGCCACCGTCATAACGCACCGCTTGTCCCACCAGGCAGGCACTGACCGCTACACGTAAAGGCAAATATTTTTGTTGAGCTGGACTACAATTGTGTGAAAGACTCATATCTTTGAGGCATTTTAGATTGTTAATGTCGTATCCAATTGCTAACTAGATTAAGAATGATTGAGGTTGACCGAAGAAGTCTTTTCATGAAGACACTTCTAAGCATCGGCGCATTGATTTGTACTCAACTTCTGTTGGTGACTCATGCTACTGCCAACACAACCATATCGACAAGTGTATCCAGTCGAGCTAATTCTCCTCAACTGGTTCAAAAACGGGCCGATTTCATCGCAGCCCGCAATGCCATTAAACAGGATCAGCGAACCCGTTATAAACAACTGGCCAAGGGTTTGCAGGACTACCCGCTTTACCCCTACCTGGAGTATTGGGACCTAAATCGAAATCTAAGCACGGTCTCCAGTGTCGAAATCGATAACTTCCTTACCCGCTATCCTGATTTGCATTTATCCGGCCGTCTTCAATCTCACTGGTTAAAAAAACTGGCACAGCAAGGCCGCTGGCAACTTTTCGTGCAGTATTACAACGGTAGCCAAAAGACTGAATTGCAGTGTTACTACCGCCGCGCTTTATATAAAACGGGTGACAAAGCTGCAGCACTGGAAGGTGTAGAGAAACTCTGGCTGGTCGGGCGATCACAAGCCAGGGCCTGCGACCCACTATTCTCTGTGTGGCGGGAAGCAGGGTATTTAACCGAACAACTGGCCTGGCAGCGCACCGTCCTGGCCATGAACGATGGCCAGGTTTATCTGGCCAGATATCTGGAACGCTATCTGGATAAGGATCTGCGTGACTGGTCCCAGCTATGGCGTGAAATTCATCGCTACCCGGATCGAATGTTTAACAACTCACGCCTGAAGCAGGATACGCCTATTGCCAGAACGATCCTCGCCCATGGTGTACGCCGCATGGCACGTAGCAACCCGTCCAAAGCGGCTGAGGCCTGGGACAAGCTAGTGATGAAATACGCTTTTAGCGAAGCGGAATTTATAGAGACCGAGACTTATCTGGCGCTAAGATTAGCTCGTAAACATTCTCCTGAGGCAATGCATTGGCTCAGCAGCATTAATGATGACAATAAACAGGTACGCGAATGGCGCATACTTACAGCCATTAACCGTGACGAGTGGGAAGATGTCATTTTTTGGTATCACAAACTTCCACAACAAGAGCAGCAAACCATGCGCTGGCGTTATTGGTTAGCCCGGGCCTATGAGCAGACTGGCAAACCCAATCGTGCAGATACCATCTACAAACAACTTGCCAATTCGCGGGATTATTATGGTTTTTTGGCCGCTGACCGTATTGATGCACCCTATGCTTTTGAACATAAACCACTCGATTTCAGTGAACAGGAGCTGCTCCAGGTTGCGAATCTACCGGGAATGAAGCGCACACGGGAGTTCTATTTAATGAATGACACGTTTTATGCCCGCCGTGAGTGGTACAACACAATCAAACACCTGGACAACACTGACAAACAGAAAGTAGCCCAAGTTACACATAACTGGGGTTGGCATGCCCGGGCCATACACAGCCTGGGCCAGGCAAGATACTACAATGACATTGAAATTCGCTTTCCACTGGCACATCGCGACCAGATCAAGCTCAACGCCAATAAACGACAAGTAGATCCTTCCTGGGCATACGCGGTAATCCGGCAGGAAAGTGCCTTCGCCTCAGATGCCCGCTCACCTAAGGGTGCAATGGGGTTGATGCAGATCATGCCCAGCACCGGCAAGTTAATTGCCCGCGACCTGAATACCCAGCTGAAAAGTAAAACTCAGCTGCTAGATGTTGATACAAACATTGAATTCGGAATTAGCTATTTACGCAAAGTAATGGATCGCTTTAATGATAATACGGTGCTTGCCACCGCAGCTTACAATGCCGGCAGCCAGCGGGTAAAAAGCTGGTTACCAAAAGATGAAGAACTCTCACCTGACCGCTGGATAGAGAATGTGCCATTCAAAGAAACAAGAAACTATTTAAAACAGGTGCTGGCGTTTAGCGCTATTTATGATGAACGGATGCAACAGCCGATTACCCCCCTTAAAAAACGCATGCCAGCCATCCAACCAGCTGCTACTCCCGCCCTATAAAAGCTTCGCAACCAAAACAAAAAAACCCGGCGCCAAGGCCGGGTTTTTTCTTTAAAAACAGAAAGATATTGATTTATTAGACCATCTCTTTCAATTTTTTCAATGGCAGAACTTTAACCACAGTACGTGCAGGCTTTGCCTTGAATACCGTTTCTTCACCAGTAAATGGATTAATGCCTTTACGCGCCTTGGTCGCTGGCTTGCGAATGGTCTTGACCTTCAGCAGACCTGGCAGATTGAACGCGCCAACTGCACCTTTTTTAACATGCGCTTCAATTACATCACTCAGCTGATCCAGCACGGCAGCTACATCTTTTTTAGCAACGTCTGCTCTTTCCGAAATGGTGTTCAACAGCTCAGTTTTGTTGAAAGCCTTCTTCGCCCTAGCAATCGGTTTAGCAGCTGGTGCCGCCGCTTTCTTTGCGACTTTCTTTTTAGCTACTGTTTTCTTTTTGGTTACCGTCTTCTTAGTAGCGACTTTTTTCTTCGCTACTTTTTTCTTTGCCGCTGCCTTCTTTTTTACTGTCCTTTTCATAGTTTTGTTCCGCCCCTTTGGTTGTCAAGGTTAAGCTAAAATTACTATATAAACTGTTCGTAGTACTAAAGGATTCGTCCTAAGAACATTTTCCATAAAACAAACCCCCTCCGCAGTTACTCTTTTACCACTCATTTTTAAAAAAATCACTATATTTAGGGCATAAAATTGAAAATATTTATTCTTAAGTATTAAAAATTGGCAAAAATTTTTACAAAATGCTGCTGTAGGGTTCATTGGGCGCGACACAGCAGCATGATAAACTGACATCATGATTAGTCGATTCAAGATTCCCCTAATAGCACTCGCCATTCTTTTCGGCGTCATCATCACTGTTTCCTTCCTGGAACAAACTGAACCGACACCACTCGAATTTGATAGCAGCATGGGAATTCCTGTTATGTCACCGGCTATTCCACTGCCATCAATTACACTGACAGACCAGCACAACAACGCTTTTCCGACCTCATCGTTAAAAGGCAGCTGGAATTTAATGTTTTTTGGCTACACTAACTGCCCGGATGTCTGTCCAACAACGCTAATGACCATGAACCAGGTTGCTAAGAAACTGCCGCAAGAGCCAATAAACTATGTATTTGTCACGGTGGACCCAAATCGTGACAGCGCGGAAAAACTCAAGCAATATGTGAGTTTTTTCAATGCGGATTTTATTGGTTTAACAGGAGATAAAGCAGATATAGACTTGTTAAGCGAAACAGTGGGTGTTATTTACGATTACGAGGGTGACATCGAAGCGGGCAGCTACATCGTCAATCATTATGCCGCCATCCTTGTCGTCGATCCTAAGGGGCGATTACGAGCCCATATTTTACCACCTCACACTGTCGACAAAGTTGTTGATGCCGTTAACCAAATCCGTGACTATTATGGAAACTAAACATGCTTAAAAAGCTTCTCTACAGTGCATTTTTGATCTTTATTTGCACCAACCAGGCCATCGTCGCCGCTGAAACAGCGATTGAAATCAAGGAACCCTGGATTCGTAGCGCCCCTCCTAATGTCAGCGTCATGGCGGGCTACTTACAACTTAGCAATCATAGCCACGAAACGGTCACGCTTAAAAGTGTCAGCAGCAAACAATTTCATAGTGTCGAAATTCACCAAACGGTTCATCATAATGGTATGGCGCATATGAAAAAAGTTGAGCCACTTATTCTCGAGGGCCACCAAGAACTAAAATTTGAGCCAGGTGGATACCACCTAATGTTAATGGATCCACATGCCCCCTTAAAAAAGGGTGACAGCGCCCATATCAAACTGATCTTCAGCAATGGCGAAGAATTGATGGTGGAGGCAAAGGTGCAGGATGACAGCCCAGATGGGACGAAGATGGATCACGACGACCATCACCAGCACCATTAGACAGAAAAGCAAAAAGCCGGGTTGATACCCGGCTTTTTAGATAGATGGTGGGCCGTCCGCGACTCGAACGCGGGACCAATGGATTAAAAGTCCACTGCTCTACCAACTGAGCTAACGGCCCTAAAAGAGGGCGCCATTTTAGCCTAAACATTTCGCCTAAGCCAGCCCTTACTGTTAAAAATTTGCCGATATTTATAGATAATTAGTTGGATCAGGAATGCCCGCAGCAGTGAAGCCAGCGGCACGTAAACGGCAAGAATCACACTCACCACAAGCCCGCCCATCCTCGGATGCTGCATAACAAGAAACAGTCAGGCCATAGTTAACACCCAGTCTGGTTCCTTGCTGAATAATCTCGGCTTTGCTTAGATCAATCAGTGGTGTATGGATTTGAAAATGATTACCTTGCACCCCTGCCTTCGTCGCAAGATTCGCCATTGTCTCAAACGCTTTAATAAATTCGGGACGGCAGTCAGGATAGCCAGAATAATCCACGGCGTTGACACCAATGAAGATATTGTAAGCCTCCAGCACTTCGGCCCAACCTAGCGCCAGAGAGAGAAAGACTGTATTTCGTGCCGGCACATACGTAACCGGGATGCCTTCCGTCGGGCTTGTTGGCACATCAATCGCCGTATCGGTCAAAGCAGACCCACCGATATCACCCAAGCCTAACTTAATCACTTTGTGCGCCTTAGCACCAAGTGACTGAGCAACTTGCTGTGCTGCCACTAGCTCAGCCTGATGACGCTGCCCATAATCGAAGCTCAGCGCAAAACACTCATAACCCTGGTCTTTGGCTATTGCCAGGCAGGTGGCAGAATCTAGCCCACCAGAAACCAGGACGATGGCTTTGGCTGTATCAGCGCCCTGGCTCATCACCCCAAAGAATTTTGTGCAGCTGTATCTGGAATCTTACTGGCAAACGGTCTTCCAGAATCCAGTTGGCCAGCTCGGTTGCATCTTGACTACCGTAACTGGGGGACATCAATATCTGGCAACAATGCCCTAGCTCTGAACGAATAATCATCTCCTGCGCCCACATATAATCATTGCGATCACAGATCACAAATTTGAGCTGATCGCTCTTCGTCATGTACTCCAGGTTTTCCAGCAAATTGCGGCTTTGCTCGCCTGAGCCTGGTGTCTTGAGATCCAGCACCTTTGAGACTCGCTCATCGACCTGACTGACATCCAGCGCCCCACTTGTCTCCAGCGATACTTTGTAACCAACATCACATAGTCGCCTTAACAATTCCACGCAGTTAGGCTGCGCCAGCGGTTCACCGCCGGTCACACAAACATGGCAGGTGTCATATTGAGCGACCTGCTCCAGGATTTCATCCAGAGACTGCCATTCTCCACCTTTAAAGGCGTAGGTTGTATCACAGTATGAGCAGTTTAAAGGGCATCCTGTGAGTCGTACGAACACCGTAGGAATCCCGACTGTGTTTGCCTCACCCTGGAGAGAATGAAAAATTTCGGTTATACGCAACCTATCCTGTTGCGCCGAATTGGATTCAGTTTCTGTCACTACCTAAACCTTAGTTTAACTAACGGCCTTCAAGACGCATTTTTTGCAAGCGGTTCTCCGCCAAACGTCCTACTGTTGTATTTGGATAACGAGTCTTAACGTTATCGAGCGTCTTGTGTGCCGCATCCCAATTACCTAATTCATAATAGGTATAGCCTAGCTTCAGCATTGCATCGGGCACTTTTTGGCTGTCGGGATGCCGGTCTATTACTTTGAGGAATTCCTGCTCGGCCACCTTAAAGCGACGAGTCACATAATTGGCTTCACCTGACCAATATTGAGCATTAGCGGTGTAATCACCATTCGGATAGCTGGTTAAAAAGCCTTTAAAGGCTGTAATAGCCTGATCATACTGGCCCGCTTTGAGCAGGTTGAAGGCCTTTTGATAGGCATCCCGTTCGGCCGCCGGATCCGACGCTGCGGGGGCTGTTGCAGCCGCAGCGACTGCGGGAGCCGCAACAGCAGCCGCCACGCCCACGGAAGTTGATGTAGCATTTGGCGCTGCACCACCACTTTGGCTTGTTGATAGCTCAATCTGGCGCAAGCGCCGGTCAATATCGAGGTAAAGATCGCGCTGACGCTGATTGATACCCTCTAAGGTGTGACCGAAGCTTTCCACTTCACCCTGTAAATTTTGATTTTCGGTCTGCAAACTATCGAGGCGCATCAGCATATCAACCAAGGCCTCGTTATTGAGCAGCTGCTCCAGCTTGTTAACGCGTTGCTCCAGCGACATTGTCGACTTGGAAGCAGCACTGCTGCTTTTCGCCGCCTGAGTTTTAGGCTGGGCAGCTGGTGCCGGTTGACCTACGCCACTGGAACGGTCAATAACAGGTGGTAAATATTCCTGCGCTTGTATAACAGAAGAGGTGGCAACCGCGGCACAAGCCATTGTCACCCCAAGCCAGATCCATCTGGAACAATATGACATCAACTATTTCCTAGTAAATAAATTCAACCCGGCGATTGAGTGCCCATGCATCTTCGTCATGACCCATTGCCGCTGGTCGCTCTTCACCATAACTCACCATTTCAATCTGGGAGCTGGACACACCCAGCAACGTCATAATTTGTTGCACCGACTTGGCACGACGCTCACCCAGGCCAAGGTTATATTCACGTGTACCACGCTCATCAGCATGGCCTTCAACCACGATGCGAGTTGATGGATTTCCACTAAGGTATCTGGCATGCGCCTCAATAATGTCACGCGCGTCTGACCTTATTTCACTCTTGTCAAAGTCAAAATAAACTGTGCGCATCGACAACAGACTAGCAGGATCCTGCAATGGATCTCCAACAAAACCACCCATACCTTCGACACCACCCACTTCCACACCGCTATCCACATCACCCATACCAATAGCACCAGTCTGAACATCGCTGGACATGGTCTCAGCACCCGTTTCGGCACCCGCTGTCATATCATCATCCGTGGTTGTGGGTGTTGTGGAACAACCCCATAACATTGCCACTGGTATTAAAATAGCCAGTGCTTTTGTTAAAGCGCGCATCGCTTTCTCCTTATCGTTTGTTTACAGTTAAAAATGGTCCCCAGACAGGTTCACGTGCATCGCCATCCTCATCCAAGGCGATACGCTGCTGTACTCGACCATCCACAGAAACCGCTGCCAGCACGCCTCTATTTAAGTACTCCGTCGCGTAAATGATCATACTACCATTGGGAGCAAAACTAGGCGACTCATCCAATCTGCTTTTGGTGAGAATTTGCATGATTCCAGTCTCTAATTCAAGTACAGCAATGCGAAAATTGCCGTTCTCGCCATTCACCATAACGATACGTTTACCATCAGGCGAATAAGAAGGCTTAGCATTATAACGACCTTCAAAGGTCAAACGTTTAGGCTTGCCACCATGCACCGGGATCTTATATATCTGCGGCCTGCCACCACGGTCAGAAGTAAACACGAGATTACGGCCATCAGGTGACCAGCTTGGCTCGGTATCGATACCCCGATGATGAGTCAATCGCTGCAACTTGCCACTGGCCACATGCATTATATATAGCTCGGAATTGCCATCTTTTGATAGCGACATGGCCAGGCGCGTGCCGTCAGGCGACCATGCAGGCGCACCATTGATGCCTTTAAATGCTGAGACGCGTTCACGCTGCGCAGTAAAAACATCCTGAACATAGATCATAGGACGACGCTGTTCGAATGAAACATAAGCCAGTTTACGTCCATCTGGCGACCAGGCAGGTGACATGATGGGCTCTTTTGAGCGAATCACCATCCGTTGATCATGCCCATCCGAATCTGAGACAAACAGTGTGTACCAGCGTGTATTATTGCTTTGCCAGTGCTTGGAGGTAATATAGGTCAAACGCGTATTGAAGGCGCCTTTTTCACCCGTCAGCGTCTCATAAATGATGTCACTGATCTGGTGAGCAATACGGCGCAGGTCTTTTTCGGGCGCAGTAAAACTATACCCTACCAACTGGGCCCCACGATTCACATCAAACAGCTGAAATTGAATCTTAAACTGATCACCAGCGGCTGAAAGACGGCCAATCACTAAACTTGGCGTACCCAATAGCCGCCAGTCACGATAATTGACCTGCTCACCGGTTTGTGGCCGTGACAACATGTCGCTTCTCGACAAAGGTGCAAACAAGCCACTACGCTGCAAATTATCACTGATTATCTGGGCAATATCCTGTGGCGCATTCATTGACGGCCCCTGCCAGCCAAATGGCACCACGGCAATAGGCGAAGCACCATCAACACCTTGAGTGATATCAATCGTCAACCCGGCCCTGGCCACACCAGTCAGCGCAAAGCATACAAACAACAAACGAATTAGATGTACTGATAATTTCAAAATTATTCCTCGGGACTGAAATTAAAGGTTATTTCACGAAACTCATTCATCAGCTCTGGTGCAGTTGGAAATGGCAGCGGCGATGCCGAAAATACAGCGTTTTCCACCGAACGGTCAAATAGTGGACTACCACAACTGTTGATCAGGCGCGCATCAATGACCTGCGCCGTACCAGCACCGGGCACCAAACGCACGGTCACCTTACAGGTTGTACCTGCACGCCAACTGGCCGGCCTTATCCATTTGCTCATTACACGCTGTTGAATTAGCGATAAATATTTATCGCGCTCAGACGCCACTGCCCGTTGCCTGGCTGCCAACATAACAGCCTCCTCGGCAGCCATCTGCTCCTGGCGGATTCGGTCTTCCTCAGCACGCAGCCTGGCTATCTCTTCCTGACGCTTACGTTCTTCTTCTGCTTTACGCTTGCGCTCGGCCTCTTGCTTACGTTTCTTTTCAGCTTCTTGTTTTTTACGTGCCTCTTCCTTGCGCTTCTTTTCCGCTTCCTGCTTTTTGCGCGTTTCTTCTTTGCGCTTGGCTTCGGCGTCAGCCTTTTTCCGTTTGGCCTCAGCTTCGGCCTTTTTCTGCTTGTCTTCCTCAGCTTTACGCTGTTTCTCGGCTTCCTGTTTCTTTTTCAGTTCAGTCTGTTTGCGTTTATCCGCTTCTTGGCGTTTTTTGGCCTCTGCCTCTTTGCGTTTCTTTTCTTGTTCTGCTTTACGGCGCTTTTCTTCTTCAAGCTTGCGGCGTTTGTCCTGTTCCAGATTACGTTTGCGCTCATCTTTGGCTTTGATCTTTGACTCATCGATCATCACCGCCTGAATCACTTTTACATCTGAAGCAGCGACTGTATGCCTGGAGTTCCAGTCGATGCTAAACGAGAGCGCAACAATCATCAGTGCATGCACCACCACTGCAAGCAAAAATGCCTTGGGATTATCGCGAATGATCTTGAGCATCGTGATGTGTTAGCTGAATTGTTATTTACGAACTGATTCCGACGGATCAGTCATCAAACCAACACTGGGCGCACCCGCCTGCTGCAACAGCACCATTGCCTGTACCACGGCACCATAATTGACGGCATTATCACCACGTACCAGCACAGGAGTATCCGGTTGTTTCGCCAATACAATGCCGACGCGGCGCACAATCTCATCCTCATCCACCGGCTCTTCTTCATCGCCGCCAACATTCAAGTAATAAATGCCCTCAGCATCCACAGACACAACCAGCGGCTCTTTGCTTTCCTTGTCCAGAGGTTTGGCGTCTGCCTCCGGCAAATCCACCTGAACACCTTGTGAAAGCAGAGGTGCAGTAATCATAAAAATCACCAACAGCACCAACATGACGTCGATATAGGGCACGACGTTTATCTCGGACATCGGGGGACGACGCTGACGTTGTTGAGCCATGGCTATTTAGTCTCACCAAGTGGCACATGGACCTGACGCTGCAGAATTGAGGTGAATTCATCCACAAAACTGTCGTAGTGACTCACCAGGCGTTCAACATCCGAGCGAAAACGATTATAGGCAATGACTGCCGGTATTGCTGCGAACAAGCCCATCGCCGTCGCAATCAGCGCCTCGGCAATACCGGGGGCCACCATCGCCAGCGTCGCCTGCTGTACATTACCCAGGGCGCGGAATGAATTCATGATGCCCCACACGGTTCCAAACAGACCGATATATGGACTGGTCGAACCGACCGTTGCCAGAAACTGCAGACTGTTCTCGAGATTGTCAGCTTCACGATTAAGATTGACGCGCATAATGCGCTGCGCCCCTTCCACAACCGCCATCGAATCTGGCCCACCCTGCTGACGCAGCTTGACGAACTCTTTAAAACCGGCCTTGAAGATGCGCTCTAGACCACGCGCTTCGGAATGGGCACCGGACTGTTCATATAATTTAGCCAGATCGCCTCCAGACCAGAAGCGGTCTTCAAAGGATTCCAGCTCATGGCGTGCAGTTTTCAGCGCCTTGGATTTGTTAAAGATGATGGTCCAGGCCATGATCGACACCACTAATAACAATATCAGCACCACCTGCACCAGCAGACTGGCTTGGGTGATCAAGGTCACGATCGACATATCAGTAGACACTAGTTATCTCCGTATTTCCGTTTGTATATATTTGGGCATAGGGCGGGGGCGAAAATCCTCTGCATCCAGGCAGGCAATTTTAATCTGCCCGCGGCAGAGTTCAGTTTGTTCATCAGCATCCTGACGCAAAACCTGCTGGTCAAATATCAGGCTGGCGCGCCCACACGCGACTGGTTTAACCAAAACAATAAGAGAATCATTAAACCGGGCCGGTTTGAGATAATCGACGCTGACTTGGGTTACGGCAAAAATGACACCATCCTGCTCACGTACTTGATCCTGCTCGATGCCCAGATGACGCAACCATTCGGTTCGGGCTCGCTCCATAAAACGCAGGTAATTGGCGTAATAGACGACTCCTCCACTGTCAGTATCTTCGTAGTAGACCCTGACGGGCCAGCTAAAGGTTTCCATACTTTCTTTATTAATATTTTGCGGCTCAACTAAGAGACCACGACTACCCCTAAAAAGTTGCAGCCATTGTAATACAATCCGACATATCTGTTTATGGGCATCTATAAAATCCAATCAAGCAGATGATGGCAAGGCAAAAACAAACGAATAAGCGGAGTTTACACGTAGTAAATGAGCATTATGAGTTTGTTTTTCCTTGGTGCCCCTTGAGGGTAAACGCAGCCAGCGCTGCTTCAGTGGATTTTAGAGGTGCCCATATGAATTATTCGTCAATCAGATCCAGGGCATCTTGATGCTGTTGGTCCGCTGCTGGCGGCGGTGTCAGTCCAAAATGCTCATAGGCCTGGCGCGTCACCACGCGGCCACGCAGGGTACGCATCATAAATCCCTGTTGGATCAGGTAGGGCTCGAGCACATCTTCGATGGTGCCACGCTCTTCACCGATGGCTGCCGCCAGGCTATCGACCCCAACCGGGCCGCCATCAAATTTTTCCAGGATGGCCAATAGCAGTTTGCGATCCATCATGTCGAAGCCGTGGCTATCGACGTCGAGCAGGTCCAACGCCCCCGCCGCCACATCGAAGGTAATGCGGCCATCGGCCTTCACCTCGGCAAAATCGCGCACCCGGCGCAACAGACGATTGGCTATCCGCGGCGTGCCGCGCGAACGGTGGGCCAATTCCTGCGCCCCGCTGGGCTCGATTATTACATTCAGTATGCGGGCCGAACGCTCTACGATCGTGGTCAGATCCGCGGCGTTATAAAACTCGAGCCGCTGCACAATGCCAAAGCGATCCCGCAGTGGAGACGTCAGCGAACCGGCACGGGTGGTCGCCCCAACCAGGGTAAATGGCGGCAAGTCCAACTTAATGGATCTTGCCGCCGGCCCCTCCCCAATCATAATATCCAGCTGATAATCTTCCATAGCCGGATACAACACCTCTTCCACCACCGGACTGAGGCGGTGAATTTCATCCACAAATAGTACATCATGGGCATCGAGATTCGTCAGCATGGCCGCCAGATCGCCCGGACGCTCCAGCACCGGGCCGGACGTATGCTTCATCGCCACGCCCATCTCATTGGCAATGATATTGGCCAGAGTAGTCTTGCCTAAGCCGGGCGGCCCGAAAATAAGGGTATGATCCAGGGCTTCACTGCGCCTCTTGGCGGCCTCAATAAAGACCTCCATTTGCTCCTTTACGGCGGGTTGACCGACATAATCAGCCAGTCTTTTCGGACGAATGGCGCGGTCGATCGCCTCTTCATCCTTGGAAGGTATAGCGGCACTGTTCAGGCGGTCGGTTTCAATCATCCAGCTACCCTACCCTATCCTGCAGCCGCTTTTAAAGCCTGGCGGATGATTTCTTCACTGGTTAGAGCCTCACAATTAAGACCACGCACCATGCGGCTGGCCTCGTTCGGCTTGTAACCCAGCGCCACCAGGGCACTGACCGCATCGCTGACCGGATCATTGATCTTTTCAGGCGCAGCATTCACCGCCTGAGGCAAGGAAGAGTCTGCCTTGGCTTCGAGTTTATCCTTCATTTCCACAATCAAGCGCTCGGCGGTCTTTTTACCCACACCTGGCAAACGCACCAAACTGGCGACATCGTTTTCGCGGATACAACGGGCAAAGGCATCGAAGGACATTCCGGACAGAATCGCTAAACCCATCTTGGCCCCCACGCCGTTTATCTTGATCAGGTCGCGGAAAAAACTGCGCTCAGCATCTGAAGCAAAACCATACAGCAGATGGGCATCCTCGCGCACCACCAGATGGGTGTGCAACACCGCCTCGTCACCAATCTCGGGCAAGGCGTAAAATGTGCTCATTGGCGCTTCCACTTCGTAACCCACGCCGCCCACATCGACCATCAGCACTGGCGCACGTTTAACGATCAGTTTGCCGCGCAAGCGACCAATCATAGATTCACCTGTTTCATTTGGCTGCCAATCTGTCCAAGTGTCTCGCGAGTATGACGATGACACAGCGCACAGGCCAAGGCGTCAGCAGCATCCTGCTGTGGCAACCCAGGCAGATTTAAAATCGCCCGCACCATAAACTGAACTTGCGCCTTATCGGCATGACCCTTGCCAACAATGGCCTGCTTGATCTGGGTTGGCGAATATTCAAACACTTCCAGCGCGTTGGTCACCGCCGCGCAAATCGCAGCGCCACGGGCTTGACCCAGCTTGAGTGCCGAATCGACATTGTTTTTCATAAACACCTGCTCAATGGCCAATTCATCAGGGCGAAAATCATGCACGATCTCGCTGACACCATTAAAAATGGACTTGAGCCGTTCGGGCAGCTGCTTGCCTTCAACACGGATGCAACCACTGGTGATGTAAGACAACCGCCCTTGTGTAATCTCGATCACACCAAATCCGGTGATGCGCGAACCAGGATCGATGCCAAGAATACGTAAGCTCATTTGAGTTATCCTAAATGATACAAGACCACATAGGAAAAAACG